>CAZXJW010000003.1:28286-34827 GCA_964641005.1 uncultured Rhodocyclaceae bacterium | reverse complement strand
GCCGCGGCGCGCGGACCTCGTGCTGACGCCCACGGGCCTGCGCGCCTTCGGGCGCGTCTACGCCGGCTGGGCCTACTCCCAGGCCTTCTTCCGCGAGGGCCGCTGGCGCGACCTGGGCTTCGAGTCGCTCGAGGCGCTGCTGCGCTTCTGGGAAGACGACCACCTCTGCTGGGACGCCAACGACCTGCTCGCCATGCTGCAGACCTGGCAGCATGCCGATCCCTCCGCCAACGACACCTGGGAGGGCGATTTCGAGGCGGCGCTGCGTTCCGTGAAGGCCCGCACGCTGGTGATGCCCTGCGACCGCGACCTCTACTTCACCCTCGAGGACAATGCCGCCGAGGCCGCGCTCGTGCCCGGCGCCGAACTGCGCCCCTTCGTCTCGGTGTACGGCCACTGTGCCGGCGCGCCCGGGCGCTTCCGGGCCGAGATGGCCTTCCTCGACGCCGCCCTGCGCGAAATGCTGGCACGATGAACACGAAGCTGCGCTGCGCCCGCCGCAGCACGAACGGGAGCCACCCTTGAAGATCCTCGGCCTGTGCGCCAGCCCGCGCCGCAACGGAAACTCCGCCGCCCTGCTGGAGGCGTTCTCCGGCGGTGCCCGCGAGGCCGGCCACACCACCGACATCGCCTTCCTCGACGACCACGTGGCGGCCTTCCTGCGCGACTGCCGCCAGTGCCGGCGTGCCGATGGCAGCTGCGCCATCCAGGACGGCTTCGCGGCGCTGTTCCTGGGCCGCTACCTGCCCGCCGAAGCAGTGGTGTTCGCCACGCCCATCTACTGGTACGGCATGGCGGGCATCCTGAAGACCTTCCTGGACCGGATGTTCTGCTACTACGCCGCCTCGTATCCCGGCTCCGCCGGCGTGATCGAGGGCATGCAGCGCAAGCGCCTCGCGCTGCTGCTCGCCGCCGAGGAGACCTATCCGGGCGCGGAACTGGGCATCGTCCACCAGGTGCAGGAGTTCGCGCGCTACACCCACGGCGCGCTGGTGTCGGTGGTGCGCGGCGCGGGCAACCGCCGCGGCGAGGTCGCGCGCGACCCAGACGACCCCATCGGTGCCGCCCGTCGCGCCGGACTTGCCTTCGCCGAGCGCCCCTACACGGACTACCGCCTGGACACGCCGCGCTCCATGACCGTCTGGCCGCAGGGCGACTGAGGACGCCTCAGCGCGCGCGCACCGGAATCCACCCGAGCCGCTCCCACACCTGCGCCTGCAGTTCCGCCACGGCGCGGGCCACGTCGAAATCCGCGAACAGCACCGAGCGCACCATGACGCCGTCCAGGTGGGTGGAGATGAAGGTGGCCAGGCACGCGGGGTCGACCTTTCGGAACAGGCCCTGGCGGATGCCTTCCCGGATCGCCTCCCCCACGGCTGCCGCCTCGTCGTCGTAGAAACGGCGGATGCTGCGGTCGATCGCCGCCGTGCGCCGCGCGGTGCCGGCGTAGTCCAGGCCGATCTTCACCAGCTTGCGGATCAGGTCCTGCAGCGTCACGTGGTTCTCGAGCCAGCCCGCGATCACCTCCGGCGGCGTGGTGCGCTGGCCGCGGAGCAGGCGGAATTGGTGGAAGGCCCGGTCCACCGCGTTCTCGATGGTGGCGCGGAACAGCTCTTCCTTGCTGCCGAAGTAGTAGTAGATGAGCGCGGTGTTGGCGCCGGTGGCCGCGCCGATGTCCTTGATGGTGACCGAGGCGAAGTTGCGCTCGGCGAACAGCTCGAAGGCGGCGAGCAGCAGTTCCTCGGCGCGGTTGAGCGGCGCGCCTGCCGCAACCCCCACGGGATCTTTCGCGCCGCGGGATCGCGCGGGGCGCGACGCAACGGCACCGGACCGGGCCACGGATCGCCGGCCCGGCGCCACCTGCTCGGACCTCGCCGCGGTTCGTCGAACCGAGGTCACCCCGGTGTTCGCCGCCCCGCCACGGCGCGGTACGGCAGCAGCGCCTGCGGCGCTCCCCGTTCGCCGCGCGGGCGCCCGCGCCATCTCAGTGCACCCGGTCACCGGGGCCGGGCATGCGGCCGCCGTCGTCGGGCAGGTCGTCGTCGCCCTCGTGGTCCTCTTCGTCGTCCTCACCGACCGGATCGTCGTCCTCGCGCCCGCGTGGGTCGATCTCGCCGTCGTCGGGGTCCTCAGGCGGTTCGCGGTCTTCATCGCCGTCGTCATCGTCGTCCTCCGGCCCCCGGCCGGAGTCGGGCACGGACAACCACAGTTCGTAGCCGTCGGGATCGCGCGCGAAGCACTCCTGGGCGCCGTAGGTCGTGGTCTCCACCGCGCTCACCTCGACGCCGGCTGCCGCGAGCTGCGCCCGGGTTTCACGGATGTCGACGGGTCGCAGGTACAGCACCCAGCTCTGCCCCAGGGCCGGGTCGAGCGTCACCTGGGCGTCGGCATCGAGCTGCTGGAGCATCAGCTCGGCGACGCCGGAGCGCATCCACGCCCACAGGGGTGCACCGTCGGCATCCTCCACGCTGTCCACCGGCTCGAAGCCGAAGAACTCGCGGTAGAAGGCGATGGAGCGGCGCAGGTCGGACACACCCAGGCTGGGGACGAGCTTGCGCAGGCGGGGCTTGTCGGGTGCGTTGGCCATTCGGGAACGGGCGCGGGAGCGCCGCCTCGGGGTGGGGAATTCAGTAGCTGGTGTCGCCCAGCACGCAGCGACTGTTCACGCAGGCGAGGCGCGGCGGCTGGGCGGGCTTGCAGTCGGCGGGACGCGGCTTGCCTCGCCAGCGATCCTCCTCGATGAAGGTGTACTCCGCCGCCTTGGTCTGGAGCACGTCCGCCACCTGCAGGCCGCGGTGATAGGGCAGCCAGCGCGTGGGATTGCCGCAGGCATCCGCGCCCATGGCCACGGCCAGGCAGAAGGTCGGGCTGCCGCAGGACGCGCCCGCCACCAGGGCTTCCATCTCGCGAGTGAGGCGCGCGAGCGCCTCGTCGTCGGACTCGGCCCGGGCAGGCTGCGGCGCGCCGAGCAGCGCCGCGCCCAGCAGCGCGACGCCCGGCAGCGCCGAGACCGCGCGCACCAGGCCGGCGATGCACATGGCGCGCGTCACGCGATGGTCACGTCCTTGGACAGGTAAACATCCTGGATGGCGTTGAGCAGCGCCACGCCGTCCTTCATGGGCTTCTGGAAGGCCTTGCGGCCGGAGATCAGGCCCATGCCGCCCGCGCGCTTGTTGATGACCGCCGTCTTCACGGCGTCGTGCAGGTCGTTCTCGCCCGAGGCGCCACCCGAGTTGATCAGGCCCGCGCGCCCGAGGTAGCAGTTGGCCACCTGGTAGCGGGTCCAGTCGATGGGATGCTCGGTGGTCAGGTCCGAATACATGCGCTTGTCGTTCTTGCCGTAGGGGTTGTCCTTGGTGTTGAGCGCAAGGTAGCCGCCGTTGTTCTCTGGCATCTTCTGCTTGATGATGTCCGCCTCGATGGTCACACCGAGGTCGTTGGCCTGGCCCGTGAGGTCGGCGGACACGTGGTAGTCCTTGTCCTTCTTGAACTCCGGGTTGCGCAGGTAGCACCACAAGACGGTGGCGAGGCCCAGTTCATGGGCCATGTGGAAGGCTTCGCTCACCTCCACGATCTGCCGGCCCGACTGGTCGGAGCCGAAGTAGATGGTGGCCCCCACCGCCACCGCGCCCATGTCCTTCGCCTGCTTCATGTTCGCGAAGAAGATCTGGTCGTACTTGTTGGGGTAGGTGAGGAACTCGTTGTGGTTGAACTTGAGCAGGAAGGGAATGCGGTGCGCGTACTTGCGCGAAACCGCTCCCAGGACGCCCAGGGTGGAAGCCACGGCGTTGCAGCCGCCCTCCATGGCGAGCTTCACGATGTTCTCGGGGTCGAAGTAGGCCGGGTTCTTCGCGAACGAGGCGCCGGCGCTGTGCTCGATGCCCTGGTCCACCGGCAGGATGGACAGGTAGCCCGTGCCGCCGAGCCGGCCGGCGTCGAACATCTGCTGCAGGCTGCGCAGGACCGCCGGCGAGCGGTCGCTGGGCGCAACCACCCGGTCGACGAAATCGGGCCCGGGCAGGTGAAGCGTGCCCTTGGGAATGCCCTTGCACACGTGGCCGAGCAGGCCGGCGGCCTCGGCGCCGAGGATGCCCTGGATGTCGGTCATTTCTTGAGTCCCCCTGGATGATGCTGGTCGAGAAAGACTGCCATTATCCCGCCGCCGCCGCCGCCGGACAACGCGCCCCCTATAATCAGGGGTCCTGACACCCGGACGGGCCCCTCCATGATCCTCGACCTCGACGACAGCCGCGTGGACGTGCGCGGCGAGGTCTTCGTCGCCCACAACGCCACCGTGGTGGGCGCGGTCACCCTGGAGCACCATTCCAGCGTCTGGTTCAACGCCGTGATCCGCGGCGACAACGACCGGATCGTGGTGGGCGAGCGCTCCAACGTCCAGGACGGCGCCGTCCTCCACACCGACCCGGGCATGCAGCTGGTCATCGGCCGCGACGTGACCGTGGGCCACATGGTGATGCTGCACGGCTGCAGCATCGGCGACGGCACGCTGGTGGGCATCAAGAGCGTGGTGATGAACCATGCCCGCATCGGGCGCAACTGCCTGATCGGCGCAGGCTCCCTGGTCACGGAGGGAAAGGAGATCCCCGACCGCTCGCTGGTGATGGGCGTGCCGGGCAAGGTGGTGCGCAGCCTCACCGACGCGGAGGTGGCCTTCCTGATGGACAGCGCCGACAACTACGTGCGCAAGATCGCCCGCTACCGCGCCGGGTTGCGGGCGCGCGACTGAATCCGGACCCCGGGCACTCCGTGACCAAGTACCAGTTCCGCATCCGCACCCGCAACGGGCTGGTGGTCGAGAACCTCAACATCCAGGGGCGCGACCGCGCGGATGCCGAACGCAAGCTGTTCCAGATGTACCCGAACTCCGAGGTGCTGGAGTGTCACGAGGTGCTCGGCCTGGGGCCCGGGCGCGAGGAGGGGATGGACCTCTCGGGCATCCTGTCGCTCATCTCCCGCCAGGACGACGACAAGAAGCCCTGAGGGGCTTCAGTCCAGGAACCCGGAGGCGTCCAGTTCCTCGGCCAGCGCGTCGTAATCCTGTGCGCCGCGGCTCGAGGGCGAGTGCGAGAACACGTCCTGGTTGGCCGCCGGGCTCTCGGCGACGCTCACGCTCTCGGAGATGCGCGCCTCGCACACCTCCACGCCGTGGCGCTCCTTCAGGGCCTCGTAGATCTGCCAGGACATGTTGCGGCGCGAGTCGAAGCGCGTCATCACGAAGCGGCGCGGCAGGCGCCGCTTGAGCACCAGTTCCAGCGCCTTGAGCGTCTTCTCCACCTGCATCACGCCCTTCACGGCCAGATAGTCCGCCGACACGGGCACGATCAGCCGGTCGCAGGCGAAGATGGCATTGAGCGACAGCACGCCCAGCAGCGGGCAGCAGTCGATCACGATGGGGCGGCCGGTGTTGAGGTTCTCCTTCACGATCCCCGTGTTCAGCTTGTTCAGGGCCGCCGGACCCTTGCCGAACTGGGAATCCACCTTGGAGAGCTCCACGTGCGCCGGGATCACCTCCCAGCCGCCGTTGCCGATGCGGATGAGGTTCGCCAGCGGGCGCGCCTTCTCGTAGAAGGCCAGGATGCTGTGCTCGGCGCTGTCCACCGTGGCGCCGCAGATGTAGGACAGGTGGGCCTGGGGATCGAGATCGATGGTGAGCGGGCGCCTGTCACGGCGCGCGAGCGCCGCGGACAGGTTCAGGGACGTGGTGGTCTTGCCCACCCCGCCCTTCTGGTTGAACACCGCGATCTTGGCCATGCCGGAACGACCGAGCGGTCGCACCCTCCTCGAAGGCTAACGCAAGGAGCCTTCGTATATATAAAAATCAACTAGTTGTCAAACTAACCTCGAGCGACACACGAGAAAACACTCGCAAACTCTCTTGGCGTTGGCATGGGCGACAAGCGGCCCATACCGGACAGGTTTACGGCCAGCGGGCGTCCAGGTTTAGTGAGCCCCGTGGGTGACGTGACGGCGAAGCGCGGCTTCAGCCCTCGCCGCCGGTGGGGGAACCAGCGCACGCCACGGCGGTGCTGACGGCGAAGCGAGCCGCGGCGCGGGTGTTCGCCACGACCTTCACCGCAGTCCAGAGGCGATTACTGCGGGCATGGGCAACCGGTAGCCGCCCCCTGCAGCGTACGCGGCGACGACGCCGCGCAAGTCCTCCCGGATGCGCGCCAGCGCCTCGGGCGACTGCGCCCGCAGGGTGGCGGCGGCGCGGACGGTGGCGCGCTGGATCAGCTCGAACAGCTCGTCGGGATCGTCGAGGGTCCACCACTGCGGGACGATGGACGTCCTGCAATCCACGAAGCCTGCGGCCCCGAGCGCCTCGCAGGCACGCGACGGGTCGCTGAACAGGAAGAAGTTCGGCCCCTGCGGCAGATCCACCGCGAGCGTGCCGTGCGCGCGAATGGCCGCGTAGGGGGCGCCGAACCCCACCGTGCGCTCCGGCACATCCCACACCGAGAAGGCGATGCGCCCCCCTGGCACGAGGACGCGATGGGCCTCGCGCAGCGCCCTGTCCGGG
>CAZXJW010000003.1:0-28276 GCA_964641005.1 uncultured Rhodocyclaceae bacterium | reverse complement strand
AGGTGGCACATGCCGAAGGCGTTGACCACAACGTCGAAGCTGCCGTCGACGAAGGGCAGTGCCTCGGCATCCGCCTCCTCGAAGCGCAGCGCCGGATTTCGCTCGCGCGCGAGCGCCACCTGGCCTGCCGACAGATCGACGCCCACCGCCGCGGCACCCCGCCGCGCGGCCTCCGCCGCCACGTAGCCAGCCCCCGTGGCCACGTCGAGCACGCGCGCCCCCTCCCGCACGCCCGCTGCGTCCAGCAGCGCGCCGGTGCACTGGGTGGTCACGCTGGAGATCCGCTCGTGGTAGGTGGCAACCACCTGCGGATCCTCCCAGCCCGATTGCTCGAACGCCTTGAAGGCCCGCCCCGCCGATTCCATGCCCGTCCTCCGCCCGAGACTTCGATTCTAGAAGGTCGGCAGCCGCCCCTGCCCCAGTAGCACTTCCACCGAGACGGTGAGCGATGGCACCGGCTGGAAGCCGTTGCTGCGCGGATAGATGAGCTGCGGGCGCAGTTCGCCCAGCAACCAGTCGCGCCCCAGCTTGCGCCGGTAGCGCAACGCGATCGACCACGCGTTCACCTGCACCTCCGGTGCCGAACTGCCGTACACGCCGAATTCCGCCGACAGCAGGGCGCGGTCGTCGATGCGCCGCGTGAGCGCGGCCACCTCGCTCAGGTCCCAGGCCTCCGTGCGGCTGCGCCACGTGGCGGTGCCGAACAGCGACAGGATCACTTCGGGGCCCAGCGCCCGGTACAGCCCGAACTGGGTGGACGCCGACGCCTCCTCGCTGCGCCGCCACAGCAGCGTCTCGGACAGCGGAACCTTCCATTCGCCCAATCCGAACACCTTCTCGACGCGGATGCGCGCATACGGATCCGGCGACAGCCCGCGCGGCCGGACACCGGCGTCGGCCGTGAACCGCGCCCACGTGTTCTCGACCCCGACGCCACGCAGGCCGACGAACGTGGCGTCGTCCGTGCCGCCCTGACCCGCCGCCGCGGCGGCGGCGCGGTCGGTGAAGCTGCGCGTGACGTTCTCGAGGTTGCGATCCACCAGCAGCTGAAGACGCTCGCTGGTGCGAGGCAGGTTGACCTTGGCGCGGACGATGCGGAACCCGTCATCGCCACCATCCTGGTCGCGCTTGAAGGTGAATCCGCCGCCGAGCTGCAGGTAGCTGCCCGTGGGCGCGTCGTACACCTGGTCGCCGCCGAACAGGCTGTCGGCGCGGCGGATCGCCGCCTCCAGGAGCCTGGATGCCGAGCCCTGCTGGCGGTCGAGCAGGGTCACCGGCCCCGCGGGCGCAGGAGGTGCCTCCTGCGCGAAACCCGGGTTGGCCACCAACGCCAGGAAGACCATCGCGAGGCGCAGGCGCGCCGCCATGCGCTCAGCCAGTGCCCGGTCCGATCGTGGCCCCTCCAGCCTGGAACACCTGGTAGAAGTGCGCCAGGCTCTCGTCGTCGCCGTGGACGAAGCGCTTGAATGCCTTGGCGATCGGATTGGCGAAACTGCCATCGGCCAGTTCCAGGACCAGCGGAAACACGGCGGGATTCCTGAGCATCACTTCGCGCGCGAGGCGCCATTTCGCTCCGCAGTGGCGCACCAGCACCTCGCCCAGGTAGCAGCCGAAGCAGAACAGTGATTCCCCGGCCTGCTCGAGGCTCGCGCCATCGGCCCGGAGCCGGTCGATGAGCTGGTCCACCGACCCCAGGCTCGGCGGCGTGAAATCGAGCGTGAACCCGTGTTCCGCCGCCGGGACGAGCATGTCCACGGCGAACAGCCAGGCGTTCGCCGGCACGGGCGCATATCTGAGATTCAGGTTGGCCATCGGGCTCCTCGGGCGAGCGGATGGTAGCGCACACCCCCTCGCAGGGTCAGGTCTTTCTGGTCGGGGTACGATTCGCCCTTTTTCACGACCGGACCCGCCATGCGTCCCCTGGAAGGCATCACCGTCGTCGCGCTCGAGCACGTCATCGCCGGACCGTTCTGCACGCGGCAACTCGCGGATCTCGGGGCGCGCATCATCAAGATCGAGCGTCCCGGCGTGGGCGATCCCGCGCGCGCCTACGACCAGCGAGTGCACGGCATGTCCTCGCACTTCGTGTGGACCAACCGCTCCAAGGAGAGCATCAGCCTCGACCTGAAGCAGCCCGAGGCCGTGGAGATCGTCCACAAGCTGCTCGCCAACGCCGACGTCCTGCTGCAGAACCTCGCCCCGGGCGCGGCGGCGCGCATGGGCTTCTCCCACGACCAGCTCGAGTCGCGCTACCCGCGCCTGATCGTGTGCGACATCTCCGGCTACGGCGCCGACGGCCCCTACCGCGACAAGAAGGCCTACGACCTGCTGATCCAGAGCGAGGCCGGCCTGCTGTCGGTGACGGGCACGCCCGAGACGCCCTCCAAGGCGGGCTGCTCCATCGTGGACATCGCCTCGGGCATGTACGCCTTCACCAACATCCTCGCCGCCCTCATCGGCCGCGGGCGCACGGGCAAGGGCTGCCGCATCGACGTGTCGATGCTCGAGAGCATGGCCGAGTGGATGAGCTTCCCGCTCTACTACGCCTACGAGGGCGCCGAGCCGCCGCCGCGCGCCGGGGCCTCGCACGCCACCATCTATCCCTACGGGCCGTTCCCCGCCGGCGACGGCAAGGTGGTGATGCTGGGGCTGCAGAACGAGCGCGAGTGGGCCACCTTCTGCGACAAGGTGCTCATGAAGCCGGAGCTCAAGACCGACGAGCGCTTCAACTCCAACCCCAAGCGCTCCGCGGCCCGTTCCGCGCTCTATCCCATCATCGTGGAGACGCTTTCCAGCCTCACCGCCGCCGAGGTGGTGGCGCGCCTGGATGCCGCCCAGATCGGCAACGCGCGGGTGAACGACATGGCCGAGGTGTGGAACCACGCCCAGCTCGCCGCGCGCGGGCGCTGGGTGGACGTGGACACGCCCGCCGGGCCGATCCGCGCCATGCTGCCGCCCGGGGTTCCGGCGGAGTTCGACCCGCGCATGGATGCCATTCCCGCCGTGGGGCAGCACACCGACGCGATCCTGGCCGAGATCGGCTACGACGCGGCCGGCATCGCGCGGCTGCGCGCGGCGGGGGTGGTGTAGCTGGCGCAGCACGATCGCCGCGACGCGCGTTCGCAGCCGGGAACGCGCTCACCCGTTGACCGCCCGGCGGCCCCGGCCCGGGCGGTCGTGCTGTTCAAGGCTGGCGATTCAATTCGGCCGCCTCCGGCGGGAACGCCACCGACCCGAACAGCGCGGGCTTCACCGCACCGAGCGCTTCCTGGAAGATCAGCGGCGCCACGGCCTCGCCGGCCAGCCGCTGGACACGCGCCTGGAGCTCGGCCACCTTGCCGGGATGGGTCGCGGACAGGTCCGCGGCCTCCTCCGGGTCCCGCCCAAGGTCGAACAGTTCCACCCGCGAGGGCAGCGTGGATTGCCACACCAGTTTCCAGTCGCCCTGCCGCAGCGCCGCCCGGAAGGGCTCGATGCCGATCACGATCTCGTCGCGTGCCGGCGGGCCCTTGCCCGTCAGCGCGGGCCACGCGTCCACGCCGTCGAGCGGCTTGCCACGACCCTCCGGCGCACCCGCCAGGCGTGCAAGGGTGGGATGCATGTCCACCACGTGCAGGGGCGCGTCCACCACCGATCCTGCCGGGATGCGACCGGGCCAGTTCGCCAGCGCCACCACGCGCGTGCCGCCCTCGTAGAGACTTCCCTTGCCGTCGCGCCAGGGGCCGTTGTCCGCCGGGATGGTGCTCTTCGACATGTCCACCTCGCCGGTGAACTTCGCCGACCGCGGACCGCCGTTGTCGCTCTGGAACACCACCAGCGTCCGCTCGCGCATGCCGCGCTTCTCCAGCGCCTGCAGCACGCGCCCGATCTCCTCGTCCATGGCGGTGATCATGGCTGCATACGTCCGGCGCGCGGGGTCCGCCACGTGGTCGTAGCGCCGCACTTGCGCCTCGGGCGCCTGGTAGGGCGCGTGCGGCGCCGTGAAGGCGAGGTAGAGGAACAGCGGCACCGACGGGTCGTGACGCTCGATCAGCCGGACCGCGTCGCGGCCGAGCAGCCGGGTGACGTAGCCCTGCTCCTTGACCGGGCGGTTGTCGCGGAACCAGTCGCGCGTGCCGTGGGCGGAATGGGTGTAGTAGTCGATCTCGCCCAGCAGCGGACCGTACTGGTAGTCGAAGCCGCGCTGGCGCGGCCAGTACTTGCGGTCGGCATGGCCCAGGTGCCACTTGCCCACGATGGCGGTGCGATAGCCCGCTGCCTTCAGGGCCTGGGGCAGCAGCCACTCCTCGGTGGACAGGCCATAGCGCCCCGCCGACGGGATCACCAGCGTCTGCAGCCCGTAGCGATGCGGATAGCGCCCGGTCATCAGCGCGGCCCGGGAGGGCGTGCACATGGGCTGGGCGTAGAACTGCTCGAGCCGGGCGCCGCCGCGCGCGAGGCCGTCGAGGTTGGGCGTGGCGATGTCGGAGCCGCGGAAGCCCACGTCCTTCCAGCCCTGGTCATCGGACACGATGTAGACGATGTGCGGACGCGGTGCATCGGGCTGCGCCGCCCGGACCCCCTGCATGCCGCCCAGCGACGCAGCCATGCACAGCATTGCCGCGAACCGCAGAAACGGATTCCCCATGAGTGTTTCTCCCTTTTTTTTCGTGGTTCGGCCGGCGCGCCGTCAGTCCGGCACGGCCCGCCAGGCGTGCGGTGGATGCAAGAGACTACCGGATCAATGAACCAGCAGGCGGCTCACCGCCTCCTCGTTCCACGAGATCCCCAGGCCCGGCCGGTCGGGGATCACGAACTGGCCGTTCTCCACGGGGAACGGCTCCTCCAGGAAGGGGTGGGCCCAGTCGCGCCACTCCAGCCAGTGGGCGGTCTCCGCCACGCGCAGCACGTGGGCCGATGCCTCGGGGTAGAGGTGGCTGGAGATCGGGATGCCAGCCGCGCCGGCGATGGCCGCGCAGCGCAGGAAGCCGGTGATGCCGCCGATGCGCATCATGTCCGGCATGTAGAGGTCGGCGGCGCCTTCCTGCACGGCGCGCAGGAAGGAACGCGGCCCGTAGATGTTCTCGCCGATCTGGATCGGCGTCTTCAGCTCCCGGGCGAGCTGCGCGCAGCCGGCGAAATTGTCGAACACCACCGGCTCCTCGAACCACTGCAGGCCCTCGGAATCCAGCGCGTGCAGCCGCACCAGTGCCTCGCCCATGTCCAGACCCTGGTTGAAGTCCACCATCAGCCGCACCTCGCTGCCCACGGCAGTTCGCACCGCGTCGAGCGCCGCCACGTCGGCGCTGAGCCGTTCGCGGCCCATGCGCATCTTGATGGCACCGAAGCCGCCCTGCTGCACCAGCGCCAGCGCCTCGTCGCGCAGCTGCTCCACGGGAAGCAGCCACAGGCCATTGGTGTTGTAGGCGCGCAGGCTGCCGATGCTGCCGCCGAGGTATTCCGCCAGCGGCAGACCCGCGGCCTTGGCCACCGCGTCCCAGATGGCCATGTCCAGGCCCGAGGCGGCCACCAGGCCCACGCCCTCCCGTCCGGAGAGGTGCATGGCCTTCATCGAGCCGGCGTACCAGTCGAGTGGCGCGAGCGGCCGGCCCTTCATGGACGCGGCGATCGCCTCGATGGCCGGGAGGATGTAGGCCGCCGATCCCGCCACGTAGGGCTCGAGGTAGCTGCGGCCCACCACGCCCTCGGTGGTCTGCAGGTCGATGAGGATGAAGGGCCAGTGGGTGTAGCGCCCCACCGTGGGGTTGGAGACGATGGGGCGGGTGAGCGGCACCGACAGCAGCCGCAGGGTGAGACTGTGCAGGGTGAGGCGATGGGCCTGGGTCATCGGAGAGTCCCTGATGGTGTGGTCGGACGTGGAGGCCGCGGAGGATAGCGCAGCCGCCCTGGCCGGATTGGCTCAGCCGTCCTGTCCGGACCGGCGCCCCGCGAGCGCCCGGGTGATGTCGGCCGCACCGGTCTCCCGGGCGCCGCTCGCGTTCTGCCCCGCCCAGAGGGGCGAGAACTCGCCCGAGCCGGCCTTCTCCGCCGCCGCCCGCAGGGGCGCCATCGCCGCGGTGGCGAGGGGAAAGGCGGGCGCCACGTCGGCCATCGGCCCCAGTTCACGCATGAAGCGGTTGACGATCCCGCGCGCCGGACGTCCCGTGAAGAGATTGGTGAGCGCCGTGTGCCGCGCTGCCGGGCTCTTCAGCGCCGCGCGGTGCACCGCGCTGGTGGTGGCCTCGGGGCAAAGCAGGTAGGCCGTCCCCGCCTGAACGCCGGCCGCGCCCAGCGCACGGGCGGCCGCCACGCCGGCGGCATCGGCGATGCCGCCGGCGGCGATGACGGGCAGCCTCACCGCCTTCACCACCTGCGGCAGCAGCGCGAAGGTGCCCGCCTGGGTGGTGAGATCGTCGGTGAGGAACATGCCGCGATGCCCACCCGCCTCCACGCCCTGCGCGATGACGGCATCCACGCCGCGCGCCTCCAGCCAGCACGCCTCCTCCACCGTGGTGGCGGAGCACAGGATCTTCGCGCCCTGGCGGCGCAGCGGCGCGAGCAGCGCCTCGTCGGGCAGGCCGAAATGGAAGCTCACCACCGGCGGCGCGAACTCCAGCAGCGCGGCGCACATCTCGGTGTCGAAGGGCCGACGGCCCGCACCGGCCGGGACACCCGCCGGATCGATGCCGAACTCGCGGTAGTACGGCGCCAGCGCCTCGCGCCAGCGCGCTTCGCGCGCCGCGTCGGGCGCGGGCGGCACGTGGCAGAAGAAATTCACGTTGAAGGGCCGGTCGGTGGCGGCGCGGATCGCCGCCAGTTCGGCGCGCATGGCCTCCACGCCGAGCATGGCGCAGGGCAGCGAGCCCAGGCCGCCGGCATCGGAGACGGCGATGGCCAGCGCACTGCCCTGCACGCCCGCCATGGGTGCCTGGACGACGGGCAGTTCGATGCCCAGCAGCGTCTCGAGTCTCACGTTCTCACCTCCGTCTCGACCACAGCACGGCGCCGATCACCGCCCCCGCCAGCAGTCCCGACGGCCCGGTGATCAGGATGCCCAGCAGGGGGCCCTGGTTGGACGAGGGCGACAGGATCATGGGCCCGAAGAAGCCGAGCGCGAAGCCGATGCCGCCGGTCACCAGGGCGCCCACCAGCACGGCGGTGATGAGGCCCGGGTGCTCCTCGGCGGTTCCCTCCCAGACCTTGCGCGCGGCCAGGAAGGCGCCTGCGAAGGCCAGCGGCGAGGCGAGCAGGGCGAGCGCGCCGGGCAGCAACAGGAAGCCGAGCACGGTTCCCAGGACGGTCACCACCATGAAGCTCAGGACGGTGGCGACGACGCGGACGAAGCGGTTCATGGCGGGTGGCTTCCCCGTGCCCTTCACCTGGCGCGCGGACGCACCGCCAGCTGCACGGTCGTCGCGCCCGCGGGCGTGGTGCGCATTTCCGCGACGGCCACGCCAGCCACGTCCGCGTCGTCGCGCAGCGCGGCGATCACGGGGTTGATCGCCGTGGGCCGCGCGCTCTGCAAAGTCACCAGCACGTCGTTGTCGCGGGCGTTGATGGATTCCAGCGTCACGCCCTCGGCCAGGCGCGCCGGCAGGCGCTCGAAGATCGCCGTGGCCAGCGCCCGCACGGCCACCGGCGGGGGCGTTTCCGCAGCGGCAGGGGGGCCCGCGGATGCCGGCTTCCCACCCGCGTCCGGCGTCCCGGTGCCGCCCCCCGGCAGCGGCAGGTCCGCGGCACCGATCACTCCGAGCGCGGGCCACTGCGCGGGAACCAGGCGCGCGTAGCGCGTCACCGGCGTCGTGCAGAGCTCCGTGCCCAGCACCTGGGTGCTCTTCAACCGGCACTGGGTGGTCCTCACCAGCAATCCTCCCTGGACATCCGGCGTCACGTCCACCTCGAGAGATTCCGAGTGCTTCAGGCCCTGGGCATTCTCCACCGAGCGGGAAGTGCGTGCGAGCTTGACCCAGCCCGCCTCGCACCCGCGCACCGGCACGTCGACGGCCACCACGGGCGCCAGTCCGGCGGCCGCGGCCTCCTCGGCGAGGCGCTCGAAGCCGCGGCGCAGTCCGGCCATGCGCCAGCGCGCATAGGCATCGGGCGCTGCCGCGCGCAGCGCGGCAGCGGCCTCGAGGAAGCGTTCGCGTCCCATGGCCCGCACCAGGGTGTAGTCGTTCGCGCCACGCCGCTCCACGCGCACGGCCTCCCAGGATCCATGGCGCAGCGCCGGCAGTGCCTCCGCGCCGGCCAGGAACGCGCTGCCATCGGACATCGGCAGCGCGAACACGCCTTCCAGTCGCGGACAGGCACTGCCCTGCGGACCCCATTGGCCCTTCACCTGCTTCGGAAGCTCCGGCGGAACGCCACCGTCACGGCCGCAGGCGGCGAGCAGCACCAGGATCGCGACCAGCGCCGACGGGTGTCTGCCCATGGCGGCGCTAGAGCCTGAACTGCGCCCTGCGTTCCTCGGGTACCAGGTCCGCGTACTCGCGATGCCGCCGGATGTAGGCCGCCGCGAAGCTGCACAGCGGCAGCACCTGCAACCCTCGCGCCCGCAGGTCCTCCAGCGCGGCCCTGATGATGGCCGCGCCCACGCCGCGGCCCTCGTGGCGCCGGTCCACCTCGGTGTCGCCGATGATCACGGCGCCTCCGGACGGCGTGCAGGTGGCGTGTCCGATCAACTCGCCGTCCAGGCGCGCCTCGTAGCGCTGGCGGGTGGCGTCATGCGTCACCGACAGGCCCGACGCCCCGGAGACAGGCGGCGCGTGGCTCACTTCGGCGCGGGCGCGGAGCCCGGATCCGCCGCCGTACCGCCTGGCTTGAACTCGCCGCGCTCGTCGAAGGCGATGCTGCCCGCGTTGCGCGTCACGAGGCGGCCACGGATCCGGTAGCTGATGCCCTTTTCCATGGCCCCGCCGCTCATGGCGTTGACCTGCTTCAGGATGCCGCCCAGGCCGCTCACGGTCTCCACTTCCGTGATCGCCGAGCCGAAGCGCGGCACGGTCAGTTCCTCGCCGCCTGCGCCCTTGGCGAAGGATTCCCCGTTGAGATCGAGCGTGAAGCTCACGCCCTTCACCTGCAGCTCCGTGTCGTTGGGGTTCTGCACCCGGAGCTTCACGAAGTACTGCTGCTCGAGGATGCCGGCGGTTCCCATGCGCAGGTCGGACACCGTCACCGAAACGGGCTCCATCTTCCCGCCCATGCCGGCGCAGCCCGCCAGCGCCAGCGCGCCGGCCACGAGCAGGGCGCGCCGCGCCCACGCGACGCGGCGGGGCGTCACCTGCCCGCCTCGTTGGGCGTGTACTTGAACTTCTGGCCGCCGAGCGAGGCCTCGTACATGAGCCCGCCCTTCTCGCGGATGAACACCGCCACGCCGCTGCCGTCGTAGGCCGCCTTGGCCGCCGCGCCCAGCGTGATGGCCACGGCCGAGGCCTGGGCGGCGAACTCCACGCGATTGGCCTTGAAGCGCTCGAAGGCCTCGGCGTCGCGGAAGAACAGCAGCTCGCTGTAGGCCTGCCCGCCCCACTGGAAGCCGACGGTCACCTGGGTCATGCTGGCGCGGCCCACGAACCGGCCGTTCTCGAAAACCGTGCCCTTGCCGTAGGCGCCGCCGATGCCCACGCCGCCCTTGCCGACGGTGGGGAACACCACGTAGGCATGCGCCTCGTTGAAGAAGGTCTCGATGCCGGGGTCGTCGTTCCTGAACGCGGCCACCGTGGCGGCAGCGGCGTCCAGGTCCTTCCTGTCCTTTTTCGGGTCCCACGCGGCAGTGGCGGGCAGCGCCGCCGCGCCGGCGAGCAACAGCAGCGTCGACCTGCGCCTTGCGTCGATCATCTGATAGATTCCTCCGCGACCTCGCCCCTGCGGACCAGATGCGGCCCCCAGACGGGTTGCGCTTCGAGCATATCACCGGCCCGCCGACAGCTGTCCGCGCCAGCCGGGCAGGCACACAGCACCCATCGCCGCATGTCCGCCCTTCGCTTCTCCATCGACCCTCGCGTGCGCGCCCTCGGCGTGCGCGGCGCCTTCGCGGTCATCGAGGACCTGCGCAACGACGCCAGCCCCGCCGGCCTGGCCGCGCTGCGCGCGGCTCTGCGCGAGCGCCTCGCCGCCGAGCTGGTGCACGGCTTCATCGACACCGACCCGGTGCTCGCGGGCTTTCGCGCGCTGCACGACGCGGTGGGTCGCTCCAACCGCCGCTTTCCCGCCTCGGCCGAGTCGCTGGTGGGCCTGTTCCTGCGCAAGGGCATCGTCCCGGAGATCAACCCGGTGGTGGACATCTACAACGCGGTGTCACTCGAGACCCGCCTGTCGCTGGGTGCCCACGACCTGGAGAAGGTGCATGGCAACATCACCCTGCGCCTGACCGACGGCAGCGAGCGCTTCGTGCCGCTGGGATCTGCCGACCCGGAGTCGGTGCCCGCCGGCGAGTACGCCTACGTCGACGACGCCCGCGAGATCCTCTGCCGCCTGGAACACCGCCAGTGCGAGCGCACCCGTGTCACCGCCGGCACCCGCCACGTGTTCTGCATCCTCCAGGGGCACGCGGGAACCGATCGCGGCATGATCGAGTCTGCGCTGGCACGCTGGGTGGCTCTCACCACCGCGCTCTGCGGCGGCCGGCTCGCTGATTCCTGGATCGTCGCCTGACCCTCTCGCCTTCACGGAAATCCGCCCCATGGCCAGAACCCCGCTGCTCTCCGCCCTGCAACGCATCGCCCGCGCCGCGAGCGGCGCATCCCGCGGGTCGTCTCTGCCCGCGCGCCGCCGCTTCCTGGCGCGCAGCGCTGCCCTCGGGGCGCTCGGGGCCGCCCCGGGCTGGGCGCGCGCGGCCGCCAAGACCGCGGCGCCGCGCATCGCCGTGGTGGGCGCCGGACTGGCAGGCCTCACCGCGGCATGGACGCTGCGCAAGGCGGGCGTGGAATGCACCGTCTACGAAGGCGCCGAGCGCGTGGGCGGACGCTGCTACACCGAGCACGGCGCATTCGACGAGGGCCAGGTGGCCGAGCGCGGCGGCGAATTCATCGACTCGGCCCACCAGGAGATCATCGCCCTGTGCGGCGAACTCGGGCTGGCGCTGGACGACGTGCTGGCCGCCGAGCCGCCCGGCACGGCGCCGCTCACCTGGCTCGACGGCGCGCCCTACACGCCCGCCGAAGCCACCCGCGACTTCCAGCCCGTGCACGCCGTGGTGCAGCGGCAGGCGAAGGCGCTCGGCGATACCTATGGCTACCGTGGTTCCAACAAGGCCGGCAAGGCCCTCGACCGCATCAGCGTGGCGCAATGGATCGACCGCCACGTGCCCGGCGGGCGCGCCTCGCGGCTGGGGCGGACCCTGGACAACGCCTATACCGAGGAATTCGCCGTCGAGACCACGCAGATCTCGGCCGTGAGCATCGTGACGACGCTGGCCGTGTCCGAGGCGGACGAGTTCGAGCCCTACGCCGGCTCCGACCAGCGCTTCCACGTAAGGGGCGGCAACGACCGCATCGTGCAGCGGCTCGCCGGCGACCTGGGCAGCCGCATCCGCACCGGCACGCGCCTGGTCGCGCTGCGGCGCCTCGGCGATGGCCGGATCGAGCTCGGCCTGCGCGACGGCGAGGGCGATCGCACCGATCGCTTCGACCGCGTGATCCTTGCGCTGCCCTTCGCCACGCTGCAGGACCTCGATCTCTCCAGGGCCGGCTTCCGGCCGCTCAAGCTGCGCGCCATCCGCGAGCTGCCCATGGGTGCCAGCACCAAGCTGCAGCTGCAGTTCCGCAGCCGGTTCTGGAACGCCGCGGGCAACAACGGCATCGTGGTGATGGATGGTGCGGGCTTCCACAGCACCTGGGAACCCACCCGCGGCCAGGCCGGCGAGGCCGGCATCCTCAACTTCTGGAGCGGCGGCAGCCTGGCCCGCGCGGCCGGGACCGGGGACAAGGAGGTCATGGCCGGCCGCGCGGCCGACGAACTGGGCCGTGCGCTGGCCGGCGCCCGCGAGGCCTGGAACGGCCGGGTGATCCGGGATGCCTGGAGCGCCAACCCGTGGAGCCGGGGCTCCTACGCCTACCTGCCGGTGGGCTACGCCACCACGGTGCTGGGCATCGAGCCCGAGCCCGAGGGGCGCTGCCACTTCGCCGGCGAGCACACCTCCCTGCAGTGGCAGGGATTCCTGAACGGTGCCGTGGAGAGCGGGCTGCGGGCGGCCGGAGAGGTCATCCGGGCGGTGACCGGCAAGGGGCGGGAGGCATCCCGGGGGTGAACCGGCTGCCCCGCCATGCCCCGATCACGCCAAAGCGCTACCATGCTTCCCCCCGAGCACCCTCCCGCTCCCAGGCCCAGGTGCCGCCATGGCTCATGTACTCGTCGTCGAACCCGATCTCGGACTGCGCAACTGGTGCCGCATGCACCTGGCCACGGCCGGCCATGAAGTGGCCACGGCCGACGATGCCCGCCGGGCGCTGAAGGTGGCCACCGACCGGGCCCCCGACCTGGTGATCATCGACACGGAGCTGCCCGGCGCCACGGCCTTCGCCCTCGCCGCCAACCTGCGCGCCGGCACGCGCACCGCGGGCGTGCCCATCGTCTTCATCGTGCCGCCGGGCGACGGCGCCGCCATCGCCCAGGCCGCCGCCATCGCGCCCGGGCGCATCCTCACCAAGCCCATGTCCCGGGCGCTGCTGGTGGACACGGTCACGGCCCAGCTGGCGGCGGGCGCCCCCGCGGCCGGACCCGGCCTGGAAGCGCCCGCCACGGCCAGCCCCCAGGCATCGGCGCCCCAGGCCGCCCTGCGCGCTCCGTCACGCCAGCAGCTCTCCCTCGAGACCAAGCAGGCGAGCGTGCTGGTGGTGACGCTTCGCAACCTCGTATCCCTGGCGCGCACCCTTCCCGCCCGCAGCCTCGACCCGCTGCTGCAGCACTTCCTCGCCGAGGCGCGCGAAGCCGTGACCGGCCAGGGCGGCTGGGTGATCCGCATCGACGCCAACGGCCTCACGGCGCTGTTCGAGAACAGCCCTCACGCCGGCCGTGGCCATGCCGCGCTGGCCGTGGAGGCGGCACTTCGGGTGGTGGCCGCCGCGCGCCGCGCGAAGCGCTGGGCCGCCGCAACCCTGTCCGAGCCCTTCACGCCCGACCTGTCCGTGGGCTGCGGGGTGCACGCCGGCGAGGTGCTGGTGGCACGGCTCGCCTTCAGCGGCCTGCTGCTGCCCAGCATCGCCGGCCAGACGGTGGACGTGGCACTGCGCCTCAACGGGCGTGCCAAGGGCCTGGGCTGGAGCGTGGCCGTCACCGACGACGCCGCACGCCTGTCCGGTTCGCGCTTCGAGTTCGGCCGCAATGCCACCCTCACCGACACCGACCACGACGTGACGGTGCCGGTGCTGGAAGTGACCGGCCTGAGCCCGGGCGCGGCACTGCCGGGCGAGCTGGCGGACATGGCCGAGATCCGCGAGGCGGTGCTCGCCAACACCGTGGTGGCACGCCTTGCGGGCGACGCCGATCCGCAGGCGGCCGACCGCACCATCGTGATCCGCGCCGGCGAACGCGCCCAGTTCGAGAAGGCGCTGCCGCACGTGCCCGAGCACCGCATCGCGCGCCGCGTGGGCCAGGGCAGCCTCGTCACCACCTACCAGGCGGTGCACGCCGGCACGGGCCGCGAGGAAGCGCTCAAGACCCTGCCCCTTGCACCCCACGACCCGGCCTTCGTGGATGCGTGGCTGGGCCAGTACCAGCGGCTGGCGGCGATCCAGAATCGCAACGTCACGCGCGTGATCGACACCGGTCGCACGCCAGAGAAAGCCTGGGTGGCCACCGAGTGGATCGCCGGCGAGCCGCTGTCCGACCTGATCCGGCGCCGCCTGCCCGTGGGCCGCGCCGTGGAACTGATGCAGCAGATCCTCGGGGCGCTTCGCGCCGTGCACGGCATCGGCCAGTGGCACGGGGCACTGCGCGCCGAGCACTTCCGCATCGTGGACGGTCGCGGCGCGGTGCTGATCGACTTCAACGTGACGCGGCGGCTCGAGCACGTGAGCGCCGAGGAGCGCGAGGCGGCCGCCGCCGCCGCGGATGCAGCCGCCGCCGCGGCGGACGACGCGGCCATCGCCATGGCGGAGGCCGCGCAATCCGAAGAGTCGCCCATCGAGACGAGCGCCGGCGCGGAGACCATCGCCGAGGCGCTGGCGGCCAACGGCGACGCGGAAGCGGAAGGTGTGGCACCGCGGCGGGCCGGATGGACGCCCGTGATCGTCCCGGCGGTCCCGGTGGCGCGGGCCGCGAGCCACGACGCGGCGCTGGCGCCCGATGCCCGGCAGGAGGCGGCGGCCGAGGCAGGCGCGGTGCCCTTCCGGGGGCCGGCATGGCGGGTGTCCTACGTGGATGACAGCGCCAGGGTCGCGCCGGACGAACCCGGCGGGGTGCGCGCGGATGACACGACCAGGGCCTCGCCCGGCGATGCGCCCGCCCCGCAGAGCCCCGCGACGCCGCCGCGCAATCCCGCCTTCGAGGCCGGCGTGCGCGCCGACCTGGTGTCCACGGGCACGCTGTTGCTGGCCATGCTCGCCTCGGACCACGCCCGCGTGGAGGCAGCCTTGCGCTTCGAGCTTGCCGACCCGAAGCGCGACAGCGAACTGCCCATTCAGCTCACGTCCGTCCAGCCGCTGCTCGACCGGCTGCTGGGCATCGGCGCCGAGCCGCCGCTGGCCAGCGCGGCCGAGGCGCTGGCGGAACTGGAGACCGTGCAGGGGTTGTGGAGCCGGCCGCTGTATCCGGAGCGGTGAACGGCGTGCCCCGGGGTGCACGGGGGGACACCCCGGCACGGCCTGAGCCGCGGGTTAGCTGCGCCTTGCCCGCGCCTTGCGCGCCGGCGCGGGCGGCGCCAGCGGCAGTTCCTCGTCCTTGAGGGTGCGCAGCACGAAGCTCGACTTGCTGTGGCGGATGCCGGGAATGCGGTAGAGCTTCTCGCGCAGCAGCCGCTCGTAGTCGCGGGTGTCGCGCACGGCGATGCGCAGCAGGTAGTCGTAGTCGCCGGAGATGAGTTCGGCCTCGAGCACCTCGGGAATGGCGGCCAGTTCCCGGGCGAACGCGTCCAGCGTCTCCTCGGTGTGGCTCTCGAGGGTCACCTGCACGATCACCTGCTCGGCGAAGCCCACCGCGTGAGGGTCCACGCGCACGGTGTACCCCTGGATCACGCCCTCGCGCTCCATGCGCTTGATGCGATTCCAGCACGGCGTGGAGGACAGCCCCACCTGTTCGCTGATGGCCTGGATGCTGGCCCGGGCGTCGCGCTGCAGGGCGGCCAGGATGGCGTGGTCGAACTTGTCGAGTTCCATTCTTCTGGAAAGACATTTTTAGGAAGAATCTTCCAAATCATACGCCTCTGTCTAGAAGATTCGGAGACTTTTTCCGGCTGGTGCCGGGTAGGATGCCTGCCATGGAACCGCTCGCCCCCCCGCCCCTGCGCACGGCCGCCGCCATGGCCCGGACGCAAGTCACGCCTGCCGCAGCCAACGGCGCTCGCCGCCTGCTCGACACCCTGGTGGACCTGGGCGTGGAGGTGATCTTCGGCTATCCCGGCGGCGCAGTGCTGCCCATCTACGACGCCCTGCACGGCGAGCGGCGCATCCGCCACGTGCTGGTGCGCCATGAGCAGGCCGCCGTGCACGCGGCCGAGGGTTATGCGCGCAGCACCGGCCGTCCGGGCGTGGTCCTGGTCACATCCGGGCCCGGCATGAGCAACGCCACCACCGGGCTGCTCGATGCGCTGTGCGATTCCATCCCCGTCATCTGCATCAGCGGCCAGGTGTCCTCGCGCCTCATCGGCACCGACGCCTTCCAGGAGTGCGACGCACTGGGCATCTCCCGGCCGGTCACCAAGTGGAACGCGCAGGTGCGCTCGGCCGCCGAGGTGGAGCCGCTGGTGCGCAAGGCCTTCGCCGTTGCCACCGAGGGAAGGCCTGGGCCGGTGCTGCTCGACTTCCCCAAGGACCACCAGCTCGCGCCCTGTCCGGCCGACCCCGCGGTGGTGCGGCCGGTGCCGCGCCGCACGCCGCGGCCGCTGCCGCGCGCGCGGCTCGAGGAGGCCGCGGCGCTGATCGCCGCGGCCGAGCGGCCCGTGTTCTACGGTGGCGGGGGCCTGGTGAACTCCGGTCCGGCGGCCTGCGAGGCGTTCGCGCGCATCGTCCGGCGCACCGGTGCGCCGTGCACGCTCACGCTCATGGGCCTGGGCGCCTTCCCCGGCTCGGACCCCCGGTTCCTGGGCATGCTGGGCATGCACGGCACGCTCGAGGCGAATCTCGCCATGCACCACGCCGACCTGATCGTGTGCGTGGGGGCGCGCTTCGACGACCGCGTCACGGGGCGGCTGTCGGACTTCGCCCCGGGCGCGCGCAAGATCCACGTGGACATCGACCCGGCCTCCATCAACAAGATCGTCAAGGTGGACGTGCCGCTGGCTGGCGACTGCGGGGCGATGCTGGTGGGCCTCGAGGCGGCGCTCGCCGACGAGACCCTGGAGCCGGCACGTCTGGCGGGATGGTGGCGGCAGATCGCCGCATGGCGCGAGCGCGACAGCCTGGGATTCGACGACCGCGACGACGTGATCCTGCCGCAGCGCCTGATGGTGGCACTGCGCACGGCGCTGGACGGACGCGAGTCCATCGTCTCCACCGACGTGGGCCAGCACCAGATGTGGGCCGCGCAGTACCTCCCCTTCGAGGCGCCGAACCGCTGGCTGACCTCCGGCGGCGCGGGCACCATGGGCTACGGGCTGCCGGCGGCCATCGGCGCGCAGGTCGCCCATCCTGAGCACACCGTCGTGTGCGTCTCGGGTGACGCCTCGATCCTCATGAACCTGCAGGAACTCTCCACCGCCGTGCAGCACCGCACGCCGGTGAAGGTGGTCCTGTGCAACAACTCCCACATGGGCATGGTGCGGCAGTGGCAGTCCATGCATCACGGCGGACGGCTGTCGCACAGCTACACCGAGGCGCTGCCCGATTTCGTCGCCGTGGCGAAGGGCTTCGGCTGGGGCGCCGAGCGCGTCGAGGATCCCGCGCAGCTCGACGCCGCCCTGGAGCGCTGCCTCGCCCACGACGGCCCGTTCTTCCTCGACGTCGCGGTGGCGCCGGTGGAGGACTGCTTTCCCATGATCCCCGCGGGCGCGGGGCACCACGAAGTCCTCCTCGCCCCGCGGAGCGCGCCATGAACTGACCTGGGTCGGTCATCGCAGAACCGCAGCATCACTCGCCGCCGGCCCTACCGGACCGCCGGCGATACGCGGGGGACCCGCCCACCCATGGCGGAGCGCCCCCTCGAGACGGATCCCACAGGAGCCCGCCATGCAGGCAGTGACCCTCGAAGACAAGTACCTGGCCGACTCCGGCCGCATCTATCTCTCCGGCATCCAGGCGCTGGTGCGGCTGATGCTCGTGCAGAAGCGCCGCGACCGGCTGGCGGGGCTGAACACCGCCGGCTTCGTCTCCGGCTACCGCGGCTCGCCGCTGGGCGGCCTGGACGAGGCGCTGTGGAAGGCCGAGAAGCACCTCGCCGCCCACGACGTGAAGTTCCAGCCTGGCGTGAACGAGGAGCTGGCCGCAACCTCCGTGTGGGGCACCCAGCAGGTGGACTTGATCGGCGGCTCGCGCGTGGACGGCGTGTTCGCCCTCTGGTACGGCAAGGGCCCGGGCGTGGACCGCTGCGGCGACGTGTTCAAGCACATGAACTTCGCCGGCACCTCGAAGCGCGGCGGCGTTCTGCTGGTGGCCGGCGACGACCACAACGCCTATTCCTCCACGCTGCCCCACCAGAGCGATCACCTGTTCGCCGCCTCCATGATCCCGGTGCTCTACCCCTGCAACGTGCAGGAGTACGTGGAACTGGGCCTGCACGGCTTCGCCATGTCGCGCTTCTCCGGCTGCGCCGTGGCCTTCAAGGCGCTCGCGGACACCGTCGAGTCCTCGGCCTCCATCGAGGCCGACCTGGACGCTCCGCGCATCCTGCTGCCCGAGGACTTCCCGTTGCCGCCGGCGGGCGTGCACGCCCGCCTGTCCACCGACACGCTGGGGACCCAGGCGCGCAACCAGGAAGCGCTGATGCAGGACTACAAGATCTACGCCGCCATCGCCTACGCACGCGCCAACCGCCTGAACCGCATCACCGTGGATTCGCCACGCGCTCGGCTGGGAATCGTCGCTTCCGGCAAGTCCTACCTGGACGTGATGGAGGCGCTCGAGGAGCTGGGCATCGACGAGCGCGCCGCCGCCGACATCGGACTGCGCGTGTTCAAGGTGTCCATGCCCTGGCCGCTGGAGCCGGAGAGCGTGCGCGAATTCGCCCGCGGCCTGGAGGAGATCTTGGTGGTCGAGGAGAAGCGCCAGGTGGTGGAGTACCAGCTCAAGGAACACCTCTACAACTGGGACCCCGACGTGCGCCCGCGCGTGATCGGCAAGTTCGACGAGCGCGGCGAGTGGAACGCCGGCCCCGGCGAGTGGCTGCTGCCCGCCAAGGGCGACTTCTCCATCGCCCAGATCGCCCGCGTGCTGGCCGGCCGCATCGGCCGCTTCCACGACAGCGAGGCCATCCGGGAGCGACTCGCGCTGCTGGAATCGAAGTCCGCCCACGTGCAGGCAGCCGCCGGCGTGCCGGCCAGGCCCGCCTGGTACTGCGCGGGCTGTCCGCACAGCCGCTCCACCCGCGTCCCCGATGGCAGCGTGGCCCTGGCGGGCATCGGCTGCCATGTCATGGCCACCGCCATCTTCCCCGGCCAGAACATCACCACCACCCAGATGGGCGGCGAGGGCGCCACCTGGATCGGTGCCGCGCCCTTCTGCGAGCGCGACCACGTGTTCTCCAACCTCGGCGACGGCACCTTCTTCCACTCCGGCCACCTGGCGCTGCGCGCCGCCGTGGCCTCGGGCGTGAACATCACCTACAAGATCCTCTACAACGACGCGGTCGCCATGACCGGTGGCCAGCCGGTGGACGGCCAGGTCACGGTGCACGGCATCGCGCAGCAGGTGGCCGCCGAGGGCGTGAAGCGCATCGCGCTGGTCACCGAGGACCTGTCGCGCTACGCCGACCGCGGCGGCCTGCCCGCCGCCGTCACGCTGCACGCGCGCAGCGAACTCGAGGCCGTGCAGCGCGAACTGCGTACCGTGAAGGGCACCTCGGTGCTGATCCACGACCAGGTGTGCGCGGCCGAGAAGCGCCGGCGCCGCAAGAAGGGCGAGTTCCCCGCCGCACCCGCGCGCGCCTTCATCAATGAAGCGGTATGCGAGGGCTGCGGCGACTGCGGCGTGGCCTCCAACTGCACGGCGGTGGTGCCGCTGGAGACCCCGCTGGGCCGCAAGCGTGCCATCGACCAGTCCGCCTGCAACCAGGACCTCGCCTGCGTGCAGGGCTTCTGCCCGAGCTTCGTCACGGTGGAAGGCGGCAAGCCGCGGCGCACCCGCGCCGACAAGGCGGCGGTCTCCTCGCTGCCCGCGCTGCCGGAGCCCTCGCGCCCGGCCTTCGCGGGCGACACCTGGAACATCCTCGTCACCGGCGTGGGCGGCACGGGCGTGATCACCATCGGCGCACTCATCGGCATGGCCGCCCATCTGGAGGGCAAGGGCGTGTCGGTGCTCGACATGACCGGCATGTCGCAGAAGAACGGTGCGGTGACCTCGCACGTGAAGCTCGCAGCCTCGCCTTCGAGGCTGCGCGCCCAGCGCATCGCCACGGGCGAGGCCGACGTCCTGCTGGGCTGCGACATGCTCACCGCCGGCGCGGCCGATGCGGTGGCCAAGGCCCGCCCGGGCCGCACCGTCGCCGTGGTCAACAGCCACGAGCAGCCCCCGGGGGACTTCACCCGTGATCCCGACTGGCAGTTCCCGCGCGAGAAGATCCGCGCACTGCTGGACGAGTCCACCCGGGGCGGCGTGCGAACCCTCGACGCGACCACGCTCGCCACCCGGCTGCTGGGCGATGCCATCGGCGCCAACCTGATGCTGCTGGGCTACGCCTGGCAGCAGGGCCTGGTGCCGCTGTCGGAGGCGGCGCTGATGCGCGCCATCGAACTGAACGGGGTGGCCATCGAGGCCAACAAGGCCGCCTTCCTGTGGGGCCGCCACGCGGCCGTGGACGCCGCGCGCGTGGAGCGCATCGCCGCCCCGGCACAGCCCATCGCCGTGAACTTCCCCGAGAGCGCCGATGCGCTGCTGCGCCGGCACACCGCCTTCCTCGCCGGGTACCAGGATGCCGCATGGGCGAAGCGCTACTCCGACTTCGTGGCCAGGGTTCGCGAGGCGGAGTCGCGCATCCACGACCGCGACACGCTCACCCGCGCCGTCGCCCGCAACCTCGCCAGGCTCATGAGCTACAAGGACGAGTACGAGGTGGCGCGACTGCACGCCGACCCGGATTTCGCGCGCCGGCTGAAGGAGAACTTCGAAGGCGACCTGAAGCTGCGCTTCCACCTCGCGCCACCGCTGCTGTCGAAGCGCGACGCGCGGGGCCGGCTGGTGAAGTCCAGCTACGGTCCGTGGGTACTGTCGGCCTTCAAGGTGCTGGCGTGCCTGAAGCGCCTGCGCGGCACGCCGCTGGACCCCTTCGGATGGACCGCCGAGCGCCGCGAGGAACGGGCGCTCATCGGGCGCTACCGCGCCAGCATCGAGGCGGTCCTGCCGCGGCTGTCGAAGGACAACCTCGGCGAGGCCGTGGAACTGGCGGGCCTGCCGGAGAAGATCCGCGGCTTCGGCCACGTGAAGGAGGCGAACCTCGCCAAGGTGCTGCCGCAGTGGCGGGCGCTCGAGGCGAAGCTCGCCGGCGAGGTGGCGGAGTTGCGCACCGACCTGGCGGCCTAGCGCCGCCGATCAGCGCCCCTGCATCTCCGGCCCGAAGCGCTCGTCCTCGATCACGTACCTGATCACCTGGTCGATCTCGAACTCCTCCTCGCCCGGCGGGAACACGTAGCCCTTGGTGGCCTTGAGCGCCGAGTAGTCGAAGATGCCCGGGGGCTTGGACTCGATCACCTCCTGGCGGATCACCTTGCCCGCGGGGCTCACGGTCAGGCGCACGCGCACCTGCCCTTCCTGGCCCTGGGCGAGCGCGTCCTTGGGATAGACGGCCGGCACCTTCTTCACGGGCGGGGCCTTCTTGTCCGGCGGCGGCAGGTCCGGCGGCGGAGGTTCGGGCCTGGGCGGCGGAGGTGGCGGCTCCGGTTCGGGCGGCTTGGGCTCCGGCAGCTTGGGCGGGTCGTCCGGCGGCGGCGGTTCCTCCGGCGGCTCGGGCTTGGGCGGCTGTTGCTTGGGCTCCGGGGGCGGCGCCTCGCGCTGCGGCGGCGGAGGCGGCGGCTCGGGCAGCTTCACGAACTCCACCTTCATGGGCTCCGGCTCGGGCTCGGGCAGGAAGGCGCGCCAGTTCACCACCAGCATCAGCACCGTCAGGATCTCGAGCAGCACGGCGATGAGCAGCGCGCGCCCGAAGGACATGGGCGCACGGGCCTCCGCGGTGCTGCGCGGCGGCGCGCCGGCGCCGGCGGGCTTGGGCGGATCGAAGGGCA
Organism: uncultured Rhodocyclaceae bacterium; assembly: GCA_964641005.1. Lineage (GTDB taxonomy): Bacteria > Pseudomonadota > Gammaproteobacteria > Burkholderiales. The sequence continues at coordinate 6,780 of CAZXJW010000003.1, read as the reverse complement.
TCAGCAGCCCGCGTCGATGGAGCGGACGGGGATCACTTCGACTTCTTCGCCGGCGCCGCCGCCGCGCCCGCCGCCTCGGGGTTCTTCGAGGCGGCGATGCCCACCGAGGTGATCTCCTCGGCGCGCACCAGGTCCATCACGTCGAGCAGCTTCTGCAGCGGGACTTCGCGATCACCCGCGATCACCACGTCCACCTTGCCGCCCTTCTCCTTGGCCGCCTTGAGCCGCGCCGTGAACTCCTCGGGCGAGATGGGCTTCGACTCCACGTAAAGCGCGCCCTCCTTCTTGACGCCCACCGTGATGGTGGTGTCCTTGAGCGCCTGCGGGGTCTTGGACTTGGGCAGCTCCAGCGCGATGCCCGACCCGACGATGGCGTTGATGGTGATCATGATGAAGAACACCAGCAGGAACATCATGATGTCGATCATCGGGATGACCTCGATGCGCGCCTTCTCCGTCTCGAAGTAGGCGTGGGTGCGCGAACGCATGGCGCTCAGGCCCCCGCCTTCAGGCCGCCGCCGATGAGGCGGTTCACCACGGTGATCTTGATCAGTTCCATCTGCTGCACGCCCAGGCGCACGCGCTTGTTGAAGTAGTTCAGGAAGATCAGGCCGATGATGGCGATGAACAGGCCCACGCCGGTGGCCACCAGCGCCTCGCCGATGCCGCCGGTCACCGCCTGGGCGCCGGCCGCGGCGCCCTCGGCGCCGAGCACGTTGAAGGTCTTGACCATGCCGAAGATGGTGCCCAGCAGGCCGAGCAGCGGGCCGAGCGTGACGGCCGTGTCGAGAACCCAGAGGTTGCGGTCCATGGCGGGCACGAGGTCGAGGATGGCCTCGTCCACGTGGCGCTCCATGGCCTCGGCGTTCTCGCCGGCCGAGCCCAGCGCCGTGCGCACCAGGCCGGTCTGCAGCGCGCCGCCGAAGCGCCCCGCCACCGCCGCGAGGGCGCCGTTGTCGCGGTAGGACACCTTCTTCAGGTCGCGCTCCATGGCCGCGCCCTGGTTGAGCACCCGGTGGAAGAACCACAGCCGCTCCACCACCACCGCCAGCGCGATGGTGAACAGGATCACCAGGGTCGGGATCACGCCCATGGACAGGCGCGAGAGTTCGAGGAATTTTTCGATCATTGTGGGCGGGAACGCGATGAGGGGATGGGGGATCCCGCGGCGCGGCGAAGGGCCACTGCGCGGGGCTAGTCGTTGAACGGCGCGAACCAGGGCACGCCGTACTTCTCCACGATGGCGCGCATCTCGCCACTGGCGAGCATCTCGCCGAACTCCTTGTTGATGAGCTCGAGGAATCCGTCTTCCTTGGACTTGACCGCCCAGGCGCCGTTGAAGCGCTGCCCGGGCATCGGCTGGAAGCCCTGCGACATGGCCAGTTCCACGTTCTTCTCGCGGTTGGCCACCGGGATGGATGGGCCCCACACCATGATGGCATCCACCTCCTTGCGCAGCAGCCCGTCGATCACCCGCTGGTTCTGGAAGTAGGTGACCACGGGGATGCCGAGCTGCTCGGCGTTGTCCTGCATCGGCGTGTAGGCGGGCACGCCCACCTTGATGCCCGTGCCCTTGAGGTCGGCCAGGGTGCGCGCCTTGGGCACCTTGCCGTTGTGCACCAGCACGAAGCCGATGCCGATGTAGGGCCGCGTGAAGGTCATTTGGTTGCGGCTCATGTGGTCGTCCTCGCCCGTGATGACGGTGCCCATGAACACGTCGCAGAAGCCGCGGTTGATGGTCTGGCGGAAGGCGAGGTTCAGGCCGCCGCGGTAGACGCCGGTGTTTGCCCACATGACCGAGTATTCCCAGCCGTTGCGCTGGGCGATGCGGCCGAGGATCTCGATGTCGATGCCCGGCGGCTCTTCCTTCTTCGCGGTGTGCGAGAAGGGGTAGTACCACGCGTCGGCACAGGCGATGATGCGCTTCATGGCCTTCACGCGGCCAAGCGCCGTGAGGTACTTCACCTCGTGGGGGATCTCCACCGGAGGTCCGCCGTAGCGGAAGCCGCCCTGGTAGAGGCGGTCGGTGAACGGATCGAAGGTCTCGGGCTCGACGTAGCCCACCTCGGCCACGCGCGGGCGCGGATGGCCCACGACGGTTTCCACGTCCAGTTCGGGAACGGCGGCCGCGCCGGCGGCGCACCAGAGCGCGCAGGCCGGCAGCACGGCCCGCAGATGGCGGATCACGACTCGAATCTCCTCCTGGCGCATGCCGGCGCCCACGCTGCCGGACGTGGCGGCGGGAACGACCTCTTCGGGGGTTGGCGGCCTTGGACTCCGGGCCGCTCTCGGCGATGCTGGACGGTCGGCCGGGAGTGTAACCGAAAGCCCGCGCCGGCCCTCAGGGCCGCCCGCGCAGCGCCTCCACGGCCTCGTGGGCGCTCAGGAAGACCCGGCCCGGGGCCATGGACTCGAGCAGGCAGGAGCGCTTCAGGCGGTCCATCACCGGGCCCTTCACCTCGGCCAGGTGCAGCATGACGCCCGCCTCGCGCAGCGACAGGGCGAGGCGCTCGAGCATCTCCAGGGCCGTGGTGTCGATGCCGTTCACCGCATTGGCCACCAGCACCAGGTCGCGCACACCGGGATGGGCTGCCACGGCCTCGGCGAGATGCTGCTCCAGGAAGTCGCTGTTTGCGAAGGACAGGTGCTCGTCCACCCTAAGCAGCAGCAGCCCCGGCCAGGTTTCGAGCTTGTCGTAGCGGCGCACGTTGCGGAAGTGCTCGGTGCCGGGCAGTCGGCCCAGTTCGGCCACGTGCGGGCGCGAGGCCTTCCATACCGTGGCCAGCAGCGAGATCACGATTCCGGCCATCAACCCCGCCTCGATGCCCAGGCCGATCACGCCCAGCGCCGTGGCGAGCATCACGGCCGCGTCGGAGCGGTCGTAGCGCCACGCCGAGCGCAGTGCGTGCAGGTCCACCAGCCTCGCCACCGCCACGATGATGATGGCCGCCAGCACCGTCCGAGGCACGTGCGCCAGCAGCGGCGTGAAGGCGAACACCACCAGCGCCACGAGCAGCGCCGTGACCATGGCGGAGGCCTGGGTGCGTGCGCCGGCGTTGTAGTTGACCATGGTGCGGCTCAGGCCACCCGCCACCGGCATGGCGCCCGAGAGCGCCGCGCCCAGGTTCGCGGCGCCGATGCCGATGAGTTCCTGGTTGGGGTCGATGGCCTCGCGGCGACGGTTCGCCAGCGTGCGCGCGATGCCAACGCTTTCCACGTAGCCCACCAGCGCGATCAGGGTGGCGGCCGGCAACAGGTCCATCGCCACGGCGAGACCCGGCCACGGCAGCGCAAGCGCCGGCAGTCCGGGCGGCACCGCGCCCACCACGGCGACACCATGGCCCTCTTCGAGCGACAGCGCCACCACCGCCAGCGTGCCCGCCACCACCACCAGCAGGGGCGCCACGCGCCCCGCCAGCGCGGCCACGCGCCGGCTCGCACCGGCCGCCAGCAGCAGCCGCTCCAGCGGGCGCCCCGAAAGCAGCAGGACGATGCCCGTCAGCGCTCCGAGCGCGAGCGTGGCCGACTGCGCCTGCGCGAGGGCGTGGACGATCGCCACGGGAACGCCGACCCATTCGAGCTGCGCCGGCCAGCGCACGCCGGCCAGCGCGGGGAGCTGGCTGGCGATGATCAGGATCGCCGCCGCGGAGGTGAATCCCGACAGCACCGGGTGGCTCAGGAAGTTGGCAAGCCATCCCAGGCGCAGGAAGCCCAGCGCCAGCAGCACGGCCGCGGACAGCAGCGCCAGCAACGCGGCGGCCGCGAACGGATCGGTGCCCGCGGGCAGCGTCGACAGCGCATGGGCCACCATGATGGCCGCGATGGACACCGGTCCCACGGCGAGCACGCGGCTGCTGCCGAACAGTGCATAGAGCAGCGGTGGCAGGATGCTGGCGTAGAGGCCGGCCGCCGGGGACAGGCCCGCGAGCAGCCCGAAGGCCATGGCCTGGGGCACCAGGACCACGGCGGTAATGGTGCCTGCCACCAGATCCGCAGGCAGATCGTCGCGCCGGTAGCCGGCCATCCACGCGCTGGCGGGGAGGAGTCGGCGGGCGAGGGAGCGGGCCGGCATGGTGGCCGGAGTCTAGCCCAGCCGCCCGCCGCGAAGTCGCACTCGCCTGCGATGGCGACGAGCGGCGCAACCCAGGGGAACACTGGCGGGACGCGACGCTTCAGCGTCGCGGCGCAAGCGCTCCATCCACGGGCAGTCCGGCTGCAGCCCACGCGTCGGTGCCGCCGATGACGTTGTAGAGCCCCGAGAAGCCCATGTTCTCCAGTGCGCGGATGGCCATTTGCGACCGAGCCCCCGACTTGCAGATCACGTAGGTGGGCCCTTCACGGCGCAGTCCCGCGAGACGCCCGGGCGCGGCGATGTCGGCGAGCGGAAGATTGCGCGCCCCGGCGGCATGGAGGGACTGGAATTCGGCGGGGCCTCGCACATCCAGGAGCATCACGTCGCCCTTGCGGACGGCCTGGTGGAGTTCGGCGGGAGTGACGGACATCATGAGCGACCTCGATCGGCTGGAGACTAACTCTCAATCTAGCCGCACCGCCGGCCGCGGCTCTGTGACCTGGGTTCCCGACGCGGGTCCGCGAGGCCGCGGCGCGGCCGATCCTCAGCCGCCCGCCGCAGCCTTCACGGCCACGCGCAGCGCCACCGGCTTCACCTTCTCCGGCAACACCCGCCCCTTGTTGGCGCGGCTGCCGGCGAAGTGGCCCAGTTCGCGCCGGCCGAGCTCGACGGCCTTCTCCTTGCCGCCCCGACCGATGCCCAGCACGGTGAGCACTGGCTGGTCGGACACCGCCACCGCCACCAGCTTCTCGCCCCTGTCCAGGCCCATGAGCTGGGTGCCGCGGCCCCTCGCCTGCGCCTTCACCTCGCCCATCTGCACCAGCAGCAGCTTGCCGTTGTCCGCCAGCAGCGCGGCGTAGTTGCCCGGAGCCGGCGCGTAGGGCACCGGCGGCAGCGGCAGGTCGCCCTCGTCCACGGACAGGAATTCGCGGCCGGCCTTGCGGTTGGACACCATGTCGCCCAGCGTGGCGGTGAAGCCGTAGCCGCCGGTGGCAGCCACCAGCACCTTCGTGTCGGCCTTTCCCGCAAGGCAATGCAGGATCCTCGCGCCGTCCTGCACGTCCACCAGCGAGGAGGCCGGTACGCCGTCACCGCGTGCGCTGGGGAGCTGGGTGGCCTCCACGGTGTAGGTTCGGCCCCTTGAATCCACGAACACCACCGGATCTACCGTGCGGCAGGGGATCAGCACGCCCAGGCCGTCGCCCTCCTTGAAGGTGAGCGCCGCCGGATCCACGCCGTGGCCCTGGCGCGCGCGCACCCAGCCGTTGCGCGAGAAGATCACGGTGATGGGATCGTCCAGCACCGGCGTCTCCACCTCGGCCTTCTCCGCCTCCTCGATGCGGGTGCGGCGCTTGTCCCCGTAGGCCTTCGCGTCGGCCTCGATCTCCGCGACCACCAGATCCTCCAGCGCCTTGCGGTCGTCGAGCACGTTCTGCAGGCTCGCCTGCTCTCCCTTGAGCTCCGCGAGTTCCTGCTCGATGCGGATGTGCTCGAGCTTGGCGAGCTGGCGCAGCCGCATCTCTAGGATGTCCTCGGCCTGGCGCTCGGTGAGCTTGAAGGCGGCGATGAGGTCGGCCTTCGGGTCATCGGCGGCGCGGATGATGCGGATCACCTTGTCCACGTTGAGCAGCACCAGCATCCGGCCTTCCAGCACGTGGATGCGGTCCAGCACCTTGTCGAGGCGGTGGCGCGTGCGGCGCGTGACCGTGGTGAAGCGGAACTGCAGCCACTCGTGGAGGATGTCGCGCAGGTTCTTGCCCGTGGGCCGCCCGTCCAGGCCCACCATCACCAGGTTCAGGGGGACGTTGCCCTCGAGGCGGGTCTTGGCGAGCAGCAGGTTGACGAACTCGTTCTCGTCGATCCGCGAGGACTTGGGCTCGAGCACCAGCCGCACCGGATGAAGCCGGTCGGACTCGTCACGAGCCCGGTCGAGCATGGACAGCACGAGCTGCTTCTCGCGGCTCTGCTCGGCCGTGATGGACTTCTTGCCCGGCCGCGGCTGCGGGTTGGTGAGGGCGTCGATCTCCTCGAGCACCTTGCGCGTCGAGGCGCCCGGCGGCAGCTCGTGCACCACCATCTGCCACTGGCCTCGCGCCAGGCGCTCTATGGTCCAGCGCGCGCGCACGCGCACCGTGCCGCGGCCCGAGGTGTAGGCCTCCTTGAGGTCGGCACGCGGGGTGATGATCTGGCCGCCCCCGGGAAAGTCCGGCCCCTTGATGTGGCGCATGAGGCCGGCCACGGAGATGTCCGGGTCGCGCACCATGGCGATTGCCGCCGCCGCCACCTCGTTGAGGTTGTGGCTCGGGATCTCGGTGGCCATGCCCACGGCGATGCCCGAGGCGCCGTTGAGCAGCACCACCGGCAGGCGCGCCGGCAGCACCACGGGCTCCTCGCGGGTGCCGTCGTAGTTGGGCGCGAAGTCCACGGTGCCCATCTCCAGCTCGGAGAGCAGCACCTCGGCGAACTTCGTAAGCCGCGCTTCCGTGTAGCGATAGGCCGCGGCCTCGTCGCCGTCGCGCGAACCGAAGTTGCCCTCGCCGTCCACCAGCGGGTAGCGCATGGTGAAATCCTGGGCCAGCCGCACCAGCGCGTCGTACACCGACTGGTCGCCGTGCGGGTGCAGCTTGCCGAGCACGTCGCCCACCACGGCCGCCGACTTGGTGCGCTTGGTGCCCGCGCGGATGCCGTTGTCCCACATGGCGTAGAGG
>CAZXJW010000002.1:42156-50169 GCA_964641005.1 uncultured Rhodocyclaceae bacterium | reverse complement strand
AGGCAAAAGGCAAGACCTGACCCCATGTTAAAGCGACGAGGGGCAGCGGTGGCTGCCCCTCGGGGGATCGGTGGAGACGCGCGGTCAGCTTCGGGCCGGCTCGGGTTCCACTTCATCGGCGGCGGGTTCGCGCCGGCCGTTGTCGTGCCGCTTCACTTCGCCGCGCAGGCGGCGGGAGTAGTCCTCCAGCTGGCGCTTGGCGGCGTCGAAGGCGTCGCGCAGGGCCACGTAGGGGTCTTCGTGGTGGTGCTGGTTGGCCACGAGCTCGGAGCCCGGCACCCGGAGGTCTATGTGCACGCAGAATTGCTTGCCCTGGTGCTTGTGCCGGTGGGGCTGCTCCACGGTCACGTGGCAGCCCTGGATGTGGGCGAAGATCGACTCGAGCTTTCGCACCTTCTCACGGATGTGGCTGTCGAGTGCATCCGAGTGGGGCGTGTCGCGGAAAGTGACCTGCAGCTGCGTCTGCATCTTGGTGCTCCTCGTTGCGGGATTTCTCGATGCGGCCTGGCGGGGGCGATGTCGGCGGCGGCGTCCTCCTCGTGGATGAGCAGCGGCGAAAAAAAACGCCGTGTCCAGTCAGCCTATCGGCTGAGGGAGCACGGCGCTTGAGGCCGGCGTTCCGGCCCTTCTGAAAGCCAATCCAATCAATGTCTTCGGTCCCCGACACCGGGGTTCCACGTCATCCGATCGTTGAGGAAGCATGGGACGGAACGGCGCGGGCGTCAACGTCGTTGACGCGGGTGTGTGACCAGCCGTGAAGCGCCCCTCAGGGCTCGAACCCCTGGAACGGCCGCAGCCGGACCGACACCGTGCCGCGCCCCGGCGCCATGGGCCAGCGCAACTCGAGGGTGGCTGCCTGCATCACCTTCTCGAAACCGGCCTCGGACTGGGACACGGTGTGCAGCGGCCGAGCCGTGACCCGGGCCGGCGGGTCGATCACCACTTCGACGCCGCCGCCGAGCACGCCGTCCTCCAGCCGCAGGCTCGCGCAGGCCTCCATCACGCGCGCATCGCCGAAGCCGCCGGCCACGCCCGCGGCCGTGCGATAGCGCCCCAGGAAGCCGTCGCAGCTGGGCATGGCGAGGTTGAGCTGCGTGCACCACGTGCCCGCGCCCCCCGGTTCCACGGTCCAGCGCACCGCCAGCCCTTCCGCGCCGAGGGCGTACTGCTTGCGCACCGCACCGCCCTCGCCGTCGGAGGTGAACACCGCCGCATCCCCGCGCGCCGCGCGGGCGTAGCAGGGCCAGCCCGGCGCGCCGTCCTCGGGTTCCCAGCTGTCCAGGAACAACGCCCTCGCCCGCGCGTCGGGCTGCGCGTCCTCGCGGGTCACGGCGTGGCGGAAGGCCACCCGGTCGTGCGCCGAGGCGATGCCCTCGCCGGCGTGGGCGGTGGCGGCCTCGCCGATGCGCGCGTGGTAGTGCTCGGCACGCCGCGTGAGCGTGTCGCCGAAGTTGTGCGCCAGCGCCAGCGCGGAGAACTCGATCACCGCCGCGTGGCCGTCGTCGCGCACCGCGGCGAAGTGCCCCGGCGCGCGCAGCAGCACCTCCTCGCGCCCGTCGAGGTCCGCGTCGAGCCGCGCGATGGGCGCCGCGGGCGCGCGCTGCTCGAGTTCGTGCTCCAGCGCGAGCAGCGCGTTCCACACCGCCCGCCGCAGGTGCGGCAGGTACAGGCCGCCGAACAGCCCGTGCCAGTAGGCATCGTTGGCCTGGCCGCGATGCAGCAGCGCGAGCAGCTCGGGAGGCGCGTCGGGAAGCGCGTGCAGCCGCGCCGACAGCGCCAGCATGCGCTTGTGCATCCAGTTGGCTTCCGGGTAGCGGCTCATGAAGTTGCGCCAGATGCCGCCGCGCAGGAAGGGCTTGAAGCGCTCGTAGCGCCCGGCGTCCTTCTCGGCCTTCAGCAGCTCGGCGAACTCCGTGGCCCGCGCCACCGGCAGCGACCACTCGCCCATCTCCATGTAGGAGGTGGAGGGCAGGTACACCAGCCCGCGGCCCGGTTCGCCGTCGTGGAAGTCGGCGAAGTGGCGCGGGCGGATCAGCGGCGAGGCGAGCACCGCCTCGATGAAGCGCTCCAGCCAGCGCTGTCCGTACACCCACTCCCAGGTCTCGGGCCAGATGCCGAACTTCTCGATGTCGTCGAAGTAGATGGCCGCCTCGGAACCGCCCTCGCGCGCGAGCGATTCCAGGTGGGCCACCGCGTCCTCCACCGGCGCGAACGGGAACCGGTAGCGCAGCGCCTCGGAGATGGGGAACAGGTCGAGCCGGTCGCCACCGTCCTCGGTGCAGAACCAGCCGCCAAGGGTCGAGGCGTCCTGGCCAGCGCACAGGAAGTGGTAGTCGTCCACCATCACGTAGTCGAGGCCCGCCACGTGCAGGGCCGAGACCACCGATGCCTCCCACACCCGCTCGGTGAGCCAGGCGCCGCGCGGCCGCGAGCCGAAGGCGGCCTCCAGGCGCGTGGACAGCGCATCGAGCTGCGAGAGCCGGTCGCGCGCCGGGATGGCGGCCAGCACGGGCTCCATGTCGCCGCCGCCGAACAGCTCGCACTGGCCGCGTGCCACCATCTCGCGCAGCAGCGCCATGTCCTCGGGGAAGCGGTCCAGCAGCTGCTCGAGCAGCCAGCCGCTGAAGTGCACGGCGAAGCGGAACTCGGGGTAGCGGTGCACCGTGCGCAGGAACGGCCCGTAGGACTTCTCGTGCGCCTCGTCCACCACCTCCGGGAAGTTGCCGGCGGGCTGGTGGGCGTGCACGCCGAACAGAAGCGAGACGGAGCGGGTCAAGCGGAATCCTTCACGAGGAGGCGCGCCGCATGGCGCCGCCGAGCTCGGCCTCGTCCGCACTGCCGTGGCTCAGCGGCGAATCGAGCACGACGGGCACGGGCAGAAGGAGCAGTCGATAGAGCGCCGCGAGATTGGCGCGGAACACCACGTCCATGGCTTCCACGCTGGTGCGGGGATTGTAGTCCCCGAACCACCAGAACCAGTCCGAGCTCTCGCACACCGCCAGCTGGCGCGAGGCTGCCCCGGCGGCGTCGTCGTCGAGCCGTCCGCTGGCGAGCACCAGGTCGTAGTGGCGCTTGGCCTCGCACAGCAGGTCCCAGGCGCGGTTCTTGTCAGCGGATCCGATCCAGGTGGAGAGGTTGCCGTACACCCAGCTGCCGGCGCACAGCTTCGACAGCGGCACGCCCGCCGCCGGCCCGGCCTCGAGCACCGAGGCATAGGTGGTGGTGCGGATGCGCGGGTGGCCGGCGAGCGCGCCGTAGAGATCCTCGAAGAAGTAGTAGCCGTTGTACGGGTAGTACTCCCAGGCATTCTCGCCGTCGAGGATCACGCTCACCACCGTGTCCTCGCCGGGCGGAGCCGCCGCGGCGATGCCCTCCACCTCCGCCAGGAAGTGCGCCGCCGCGTCGCGTCCGTGCCAGCCGCGGTACTCGAAGCCCACCAGGTCGGAGAGCCGGTCGTCGCGGAAGAAGCAGGTGAGCGCCGTGTCGCGCCAGCGGTGCCCGCGGTAGGGCGCGCGCGCCGCCTCGGCCTCGCGGCCCTCGAGGGCGAGGCTCGCGCGCAGCACGCCCTCGCCGCTGGCGGTCCAGCGCAGGCCCGCCTGGGCGATGAGGTCGAGCATGCCCTCCGAGAGAGCGCCCTCCGCGGGCCAGACGCCCCGTGCCGGCGTGCCGAAGCGGCGCGCGTGCGACTCCAGGGCGCGGGCGAGGTGCGCCTCGACGCGGCTGCGCCCGCCCGGGTAGTGGTCGGTTCGGGGCAGCGGCAGGGCGGGCTGGGCCTCGCGCGCCGACGCGAAGTCCAGCAGCAGCGGTCCCAGGGGGTGGTCGTGGGGCGTGCAGGAGAGCTCCACCTGCCCGCGCTCGGCGAGCGCGCGCCAGCGCGGCAGCACGCCGCGGATCACCTCGCGGTAGATCCCGAACAGCCGGCGCCGGTCATCGGGCGTGAAGCCCTGGCCCTTGGACATGAGTTCCACCACGCCGGCGTGCTGGCGGCGCACCGTCTCGCCGGTCCAGGCGAGGTGGTACCAGGTGACGAGGTCGGCGAAGTACTGGGGCGAGAGATAGTCCAGCGCGCCATGGCCCTGGGTCTCGGCGAAGCGGAACATCTCACGCAGCCGCAGGTAGGCCGGGAACGGTTCGATCATCTTCGCGTGGTTGGCGCGGAAGCAGCGGTCGAGCAGGAACTCGCGCTCGCCCGCGTCGATGGCGCCCATGTCGGGCCGCACCAGCGCCTCGAGCAGCGGATCGCGGATCTCGCCGGCGTCGAAGGCGGCCACGTAGTCCTCGATCTGGTCGAGCAGCACCGGCACGAAGTTCACCACCGCGCGCACGCCGGGATGGCGCTCGAGGTGGGCCGCCATGTCGGCGTAGTCCTTGACGGCGTGCAGGTACACCCAGGGCAGGCGGAAGCGCCCGCCGGGTCCCTCGCGGAAATCCGGCTGGTGCATGTGCCAGCACAGCACCAGCCGCACGGGCACGGCCTCAGCGCTGATGGGGCGTCTCCTGGCCGAGCATCTCCGGCGTGATGAGCGTGATGCCCCGCTCCGTCACGTGGAAGCGGCGACGGTCGGTCTCGTGGTCATAGCCCGCCTCCAGGCCCTCGGGCAGGTCGCAGCGCTTGTCCACCACGCAGCGGCGCAGCTTCACGTAGCGGCCCACGTTGACCTCGGGCAGGATCACCGAGTCCTCGATGGAGGCGAAGCTGTGCACGTGCACCTTCGAGAACAGCACCGAGCGCGCCACCCGCGAGCCGCTCACGATGCAGCCGCCGGACACGAGCGAATCCACCGCACAGCCGCGCCGTCCGTCGTCGTCGAACACGAACTTCGCCGGCGGCAGCTGTTCCTGCCAGGTCCAGATGGGCCACTCCTCGTCGTACATGTTGAGGTCGGGTTCCACGCGCGCGAGGTCGAGGTTCGCCTCCCAGTACGCGTCCACCGTGCCCACGTCGCGCCAGTAGGCCTCGCCCTGCTTCGAGCCCACGCAGCTGTCGCGGAAGCCGTGCGCGAAGACGCGGTAGCGCGGCACCAGGTGCGGGATGATGTCGCGGCCGAAGTCGTGGGTGGAGCCGGGCGTGTCGGTGTCGCGGGTGAGCTGTTCGTAGAGGAAGCGTGCGTTGAACACGTAGATGCCCATGCTCGCCAGCGCCATGCCCGGGCGGCCCGGGATCTCGCGGGGCTGGGCGGGCTTCTCGTGGAAGTCGCGCACCCGCCAGTCGGCGTCCACGCCCATCACGCCGAAGGCGCTGGCCTCCTCCACGGGCACCTCCAGGCAGGCGACGGTCATGTCGGCCTCGCGCGAGGCGTGCTCGGCGAGCATGCGGCCGTAGTCCATCTTGTAGATGTGGTCGCCGCCCAGCACCAGCACGTGGGACGGGTCGTAGGCGCGGATGATGTCGAGGTTCTGGTACACCGCATCCGCCGTCCCGGCATACCAGCCGTCGTCGAGGCGCTGCGAGGCCGGAAGCACGTCCACGAACTCGTCGAAGCGGCCGTCCAGGAAGCTCCAGCCGCGCTGCACGTGGCGGATCAGGCTGTGGGCCTTGTACTGGGTGGCGATGCCGATCTTGCGAACGCCGGAGTTCACGCAGTTGGACAGCACGAAGTCCACGATGCGGAACTTGCCGCCGAAGGGCACCGCCGGCTTGGCGCGCCAGTCGGTGAGGTTGCGCAGCCGCGTGCCGCGGCCGCCCGCCAGCACCAGGGCGTAGGTGTCCTTGGTGAGGCGGCTCACGAAGCGGGCGTTGGGGTCGTTGGCCATGGGACAGATGTCCTGGTGGAGGCAGGGACGTGCGTGGACGGTCGGTGGCCCGTTCATGCGCGCTCCCTCGAGAGAATGGCACGGAAGTCCGGTGCGCTGACGGGCATCCTAGGGGGGGAGCGGGCCTTGCGCTTGACCGGCATCAACGCGATGTCGGGGCGAAGCAGCGGGACCGGTTCCTATAATAGCCACGCGCTGCATTGCGCAGGCCGAAGGAATCGTTGCCCGTGACCACGCCATGACCGACCCCCGCGCCGAAGCCCTCCGGGATGGACGGCTGCACGATCCCAATGCCTTCCTCGGCCGGCACCGCGACGCCTCGGGCTGGATCGTCAGGCACTTCGATCCCCGGGCCCGGGCGGCCTGGCTGCGCCTGGACGGCGCGCAGGAACCACTGCGCTCCCTGGGTGGCGGACTGTTCGAATGGCGTGGCGCCCGCGAACCCGGCGACCCGCCCGTCATCGAGGTCCAGCGCGGCGAGGCGCGGGTGGCCACGGCCAGCCCGTGGAGCTTCGCGCCCGAGATCGCCGACCGGGATCGCTACCTGTTCAACGAGGGCCGCCTCACCCAGGCCTGGCGCATGCTCGGCGCGCACTGCCGCACCCGCGGCGGCGTGTCCGGCGTGCGCTTCGCGTGCTGGGCGCCCAATGCCGAGCGCGTCAGCGTGGTGGGCGACTTCAACGGCTGGGACGGCCGCGCCCATCCCATGCAGGTGCACGGTGGCGGCGGCATCTGGGAGCTGTTCGTGCCCGGCCTCGGCCCCGGCGCGCTCTACAAGTTCGAGATCCGCAATCGTGCCGGTGGCGCGGTGGTGGTGAAGACCGACCCCTACGGCCGCAGCTTCGAGCTGCGCCCCGGCACCGCCGCCCGCGTGGCCGCGCCCCCGTCCCGCGAGTGGGGCGACGCGGCCTGGATGGCGGAGCGCGCCGCGCGCGACTGGCTGCATGCACCCATGAACGTCTACGAGGTCCACGCCGCCTCGTGGAAGCGCCATCCGGATGGCCGCTTCTGGAACTGGGACGAGCTCGCCGGGGACCTGATTCCCTACGCGCTCGACATGGGCTTCACCCACCTCGAACTGCTGCCCGTGACCGAGCACCCGCTGGACGAGTCGTGGGGCTACCAGTGCACCGGCTACTTCGCGCCCACCAGCCGCCACGGCACGCCCGACCAGTTCCGCGCCTTCGTGGACCGCTGCCACCAGGCCGGCCTGGGCGTGATCCTCGACTGGGTGCCGGCCCACTTCCCGCAGGACGACTGGGCGCTGGCGCGCTTCGACGGCACGGCGCTCTACGAGCACGAGGACCCGCGCCTCGGGCTGCACGCCGACTGGGGCACCCACGTGTTCAACTTCGGCCGCAACGAGGTCAAGAGCTTCCTGCTGTCCTCGGCGTCGTACTGGCTGTCGGAGTTCCACGTGGACGGGCTGCGGGTGGACGCCGTGGCCTCCATGCTCTACCTCGACTACTCGCGCAAGGCCGGCGAATGGCTGCCCAACCGCCACGGCGGGCGCGAGAACCTCGAGGCCATCGATTTCCTGCGCGAGCTCAACGCCCTGGTGCACGGCGAGTTCCCCGGCGCGCTCACGCTGGCCGAGGAGTCCACCGCCTGGCCCATGGTGTCGCGGCCGGTGTACCTGGGCGGGCTGGGCTTCTCCATGAAGTGGAACATGGGCTGGATGAACGACACGCTCGCCTACATGGCCCACGACCCGGTGCACCGGCGCTTCCACCACGACCGCCTCACCTTCGGCCAGCTCTACGCCTACACCGAGAACTTCATCCTGCCGCTCTCCCACGACGAGATGGTGCACGGCAAGCGCTCGCTGCTGGACAAGATGCCCGGCGACCCCTGGCAGAAGTTCGCCAACCTGCGGCTGCTGCTGGCGCTGCAGGCCTTCACGCCGGGGCGCAAGCTGCTGTTCATGGGCGGGGAGTTCGGCCAGGGGCGCGAGTGGCGTGCCGGGGGCGAGCTCGACTGGGGCCTGCTGGCCAGCGACTGGCACGCCGGAGCGCAGCGCTGCACCCGCGACCTGATGCGCCTGGTGCGCAGCCACCCGGCGCTGCACGAACTGGACTTCGAGCCCGGCGGCTTCGCGTGGATCGACTGCCACGACGCCGAGCAGTCGGTGCTCGCGCTGCTGCGCCGCGCCCGCGACGGACGCTTCGTGGTGGCGGCGCTCAACTTCACGCCCGTGCCGCGGCCGGGCTACCGCATCGGCGTGCCCGCGGGCGGCTTCTATCGCGAGGCCTTCAACTC
>CAZXJW010000002.1:0-42146 GCA_964641005.1 uncultured Rhodocyclaceae bacterium | reverse complement strand
CTCGCGCCACTACCGCGGCGCGGACATCGGCAACGGTGCCGGCGTGCAGGCCGAGCGGCTGGCGTGGATGGGCCTGCCCTGGTCCATCGTGCTCACGCTGCCGCCGCTCGCGGCGGTGATCCTGGAGCCCGCGGCGTGAAGGTGCTGTTCGCCACCTCCGAGGCGGCGCCGCTGGTGAAGACCGGCGGGCTGGCGGACGTGAGCGCCGCCCTGCCCGCGGCGCTGCGCCGCGCCGGCGCGGACGTGCGCGTGCTCATGCCCGGCTATGGCGCGGTGCTGGGCTGGGTGGACGGCCGCGCCCGCGAGGCCGGCGCGCTGGAACTGCCGCCCTTTCCCGCGGCGCGACTGCTCGAGTCGGTGCTGCCCGACGGCACCCCGCTGCTGGTGCTCGACTGCCCGGCGCTGTTCGCCCGCGAGGGCGGCCCCTACCAGCAGAAGGGCGGCGAGGACTGGCCCGACAACGACCTGCGCTTCGGCCTGCTGTCGCGCGTGGCGGCCGAACTGGCGCGCCCCGGGCGTGACTGGATGCCCGAGGTGCTCCACTGCAACGACTGGCAGACCGGGCTCGCGCCGAGCTGGCTGACGGTGCTCCCGGGTCCGCACGCGGCCACGCTGCTCACCATCCACAACCTCGCCTACCAGGGCATCTTCCCGCCGGCCGCCATGACCCGGCTCGGGCTGCCCTGGGAGCTGTTCAAGCCCGAGGGCGTGGAGTTCTACGGCAACCTCTCCTTCCTCAAGGCAGGGCTGTACCACGCCGACCGGCTCAGCACGGTGAGCCCCACCTACGCCGTGGAGATCCAGCGCGAGCCGCTCGGCTTCGGCATGCAGGGGCTGCTGGCGTGGCGCTCGGCCCGGCTCACGGGGATCCTCAACGGCATCGACACCCGGGCCTGGGATCCCGCGGCCGACACGCTGATTCCTCGCCGCTACGGTCCCGCCACGCTGGCGCGCAAGGACGAGAACCGCGCCGCGCTGCGCGAGCGCATGGGCCTGTCGCCCGCGTCGGGCAAGCCGCTGTTCGGGGTGGTGAGCCGCTTCACCTACCAGAAGGGCCTGGACCTGCTGATCGAGGCCGTCGACGGGCTGGTGGCCCTGCCGGCCCAGCTCGCCGTGCTCGGTTCGGGCGATGCGCCCATGGAGGCGGCGTTCCGCGAACTCGCGGCGCGCCACCCGGGGGACGTGGGCGTGGTCACCGGTTTCGACGAGGCGCTTTCCCACCTCGTGGAGGCGGGCGCCGACGTCTTCGTGATGCCCTCCCGCTACGAGCCCTCGGGCCTGAACCAGATGTACAGCCAGCGCTACGGGACGCCGGTGGTGGCGCGGGCCACGGGCGGGCTGGTGGACTCGGTGACCGACTGCACGCCGGCCACGCTCGCGGACGCGACGGCCACGGGCTTCCTGTTCCAGGAGGCCACGCCCGAGGCGCTGCTGGAGGCGCTGGCCCGCGCCGCCGCGGCCTTCCGCAACCGGCGCACCTGGCGCGCCCTGCAGCGTCACGGCATGGCGCGCGACTTCAGCTGGGACGCCTCGGCGGCGCGCTACCTCGCCCTCTACGGCGAAATGGCGGCCTCCCCCTGAGGGTGGCAAAATGCGGGACCCCGGCCAGAGGGGGGGCGGTGGCGGGCACGCAGCGGCGTCTCCCGCCGGGCCGCCGGCAGCGGCGGGCACGCGCACACAATCATCGGAGGGGTGAAGCATGATCGGCGATCGCATCGAAACCAACATCGCGGGCGGACTCGACGTTCCCCTGCCGCGCATGGTGCACGTGCGCCAGAAGTTCCAGACCCCGCGCGTGAAGGACGTGGCCGCCGAGGTGGCTGCCCAGTTCCAGCGTCCCGAGGTGCGCGCCCAGGTCAAGCCCGGCATGAGCATCGCCGTGGGCTGCGGCAGCCGCGGCATCGCCAACATCGCCGAGTGCGTGAAGCAGGTGATCGCCGATCTCAAGGCGCTGGGCGCGAAGCCCTTCATCTTCCCCGCCATGGGCAGCCACGGCGGGGCCACCGCCGAGGGCCAGCGCGAGGTGCTCGAGGGCTACGGCATCACCGAGGGGACCATGGGCTGCCCGGTGCACTCCCAGATGGAGGTGGTGGAGCTGGGCCGCCTCGCCTCGGGCATGCCGGTCTACATGGACAAGCTCGCGGCGGCCGCCGACGGCGTGGTGCTGGTGTGCCGCGTCAAGCCGCACACCAACTTCCGCGCCCCCATCGAGTCGGGCATCGTCAAGATGATGACCATCGGCATGGGCAAGATCATCGGCGCCACCGAGCTGCACACCGAGGGCATGGATGCCTTCGGCCGGCTGCTGCCCGAGGCCGCTCACCTGATCATGGCGAAGAAGAACGTGCTGCTGGGCGTGGCCATGGTGGAGAACGCCGCCGACGAGACTGCGATCATCGAGGCCGTGCCCGGCCCGGCCATCTTCGAGCGCGAGCCGGTGCTGCAGCAGAAGGCCAAGGACATGATGGCGCGCCTGCAGTTCGACGAGATCGACGTGCTGGTGGTGGAGAAGATCGGCAAGAACATCTCCGGCTCGGGCATGGACCCCAACATCACCGGGCGCAACTGCCGCAACGTCGAGTGGAACATGAAGCCCTTCGTGAAGAAGATCGCGGTGCTCGGCCTCACGCCCGAGACCCACGGCAACGCCACCGGGCTGGGTTCCGCCGACGTCATCACCATGCGCCTCTACAAGGACATGGACATCGCCAAGACCTACGCCAACGTGATCACCTCCACCTATCTCGACGGCGCGGCGATCCCCATCATCATGAACACCGACCGCGAGGCCATCCAGCTGGCGGTCAAGACGGTGGTGCGCGTGAAGCCCCAGGACACGAGGATCGTGCGCATCCCCAACACGCTGCAGATCATCGACCTGCACGTCTCCGAGCCCATGATGGCCATGGTGAAGGCCAACCCCTCGCTGTTCGAGGTGCTGGGCGAGCCCGAGGCGTTCAAGTTCGACGCGAAGGGCACGCTCTACCCCATGCTCGGCAAGGCCCACGCCCACGCCGAGGCCTGAGCGGCGCGCCGGCAGCCACTCCCGTGGTCTCCCACATCCACCTCGACGCCGTGGGCGGCGTGGCGGGCGACATGTTCATCGCCGCCATGACCGACGCCTTCCCGCACCTGCGCGAGGGCATGCTGGCCGCCGTGCGCGCGGCGGGGCTGCCCGCCAGCGTCGAATGCCGCTTCGAGGCACATGCCGACCACGCCCTCACCGGCAGCCGCTTCCGGGTGGACATCCCGGCGCCCGGCTACGTCCACGCCCACCACCATCACCACCACGCCCATCGCGACTTCGCCGACATCCGCACCCACCTCCTCTCCTCCTCCCTCGATGCCGAGGTGAAGCGCCGCGCGGTGGACATCTTCACGCGCCTGGCCGAGGTGGAGGGCCGCATCCACGGCAAGCCCACCGAACTGGTGTCCTTCCACGAGCTGGGCGAGTGGGACTCCATCGCCGACATCGTGGGCGCCGCATGGCTGGTCCACGCCACGGGGGCGCAGTCGTGGTCCATCGGCACGCTGCCCCTGGGCTCGGGGTTCGTGAAGACGGCTCACGGCAAGCTGCCGGTGCCGGTGCCGGCGGCGGCCATGCTGCTCGAGGGCTACGCCTTCGCCGACGACGGCGTGGCCGGCGAGCGCGTGACGCCCACGGGTGCCGCCATCGTCCGCCACCTGGGCTGCACCCAGTCGCGCCCCAGCGGCGCCCTGAAGCTCGGCCGCACCGGCCACGGCTTCGGGACCAAGGTCTTCCCCGGGCTTTCCAATGTGCTGCGGGTGGTGTGCTTCGAACCCGTGGACACCGACTCCGACGCCGCCGATGCGCCCGTGGCCGTGATCGCCTTCGAGGTGGACGACCAGACGCCCGAGGATCTCGCCATCGCGCTGGACCGGCTGCGCAGCCATCCGGCGGTGCTCGACGTGCTGCAGAGCCCGGTGTTCGGCAAGAAGGGCCGCATCGCCGCCGCCATCCAGGTGCTGGCGGACCCCGCGCAGTTGCAGGCGGTCACCGACGCCTGCTTCCTCGAGACCGCCACCATCGGATTGCGCTACCAGGTGGTGCATCGCAAGACCCTGCCGCGCGACCTTCGCATGGTGCTGGTGGGCAACCACGCCGTGCGCGTGAAGGTGGTGCAGCGGCCGCAGGCCGCCACCGCCAAGGCCGAGAGCGACGACACCGCGCAGGTGGAGGGGCTCGCCGGCCGGGCCGCGCTGCGCCGCGCCGCCGAGGACGAGGGCTTGAAGTGAGCACCGCGAACGAGGCCCACGCCGCGGCGCTGGAGCGCGTGCTCTCCGGCATGGGCGATGTCGCCGTGGCCGTGAGCGGTGGCGTGGACAGCCTCACCCTGGCGAGCTTCGCCCATCGCCACCTGCCCGGGCGCGTGGCCATGTTCCACGCCACATCGCCGGCCGTGCCGCCGGAGGCCACCGAGCGCACCCGCGAGCTCGCGGCGCGCGAAGGCTGGTCGCTCGAGGTCATCGATGCCGGCGAGTTCGCGCGCGAGGAGTACCGCGCCAATCCGGTGAACCGCTGCTTCTTCTGCAAGACCAGCCTGTATGGCGCCATCGTGCCGCGCACCGGCGCGCAGGTGGTGTCCGGCACCAACACCGACGACCTGGGCGAGTACCGCCCCGGCCTGGAGGCCGCGCGCGAGCACGGCGTGCGCCACCCGTTCGTGGAGGCTGGCATCGCCAAGGCCGGCGTGCGCGCGCTGGCCCGCGACCTGGGCCTGGGCGGCGTGGCCGAGCTGCCGTCCTCGCCCTGCCTGTCGAGCCGCATCGAGACCGGCATCGCCATCGACCCGGACATGCTGGCCGCCGTGCACGCCGCCGAGCGGCTGGTGGATGCAGCCCTGTCGCCGCGCACCGTGCGTTGCCGCGTGCGCGCCGCCGGCGCGGTGATCGAGCTCGACGCCGACACCCTAGCCTGCACCGAGCGCACCCGCCGCGAGGCCCTCGCCGCCGAGGTGGCCGCGCTGTTCGCGCTGCGCGGCTTCCACCACGCGGTGAGTTTCGCCCCCTACCGCACGGGCAGCGCCTTCCTGGTGCGCGAACTGCGCGTGGCCGGCGCGGCCTGACACTCGGGCGCCGCGCCGCGGCCCGCGCGAGCCCTTTCCATCCCTGCCGCCCGACGCGCGGCGCGACCATCAAGAAATCACATGGATCTGCACAAGGACATCCGCCTCGACTTCGACCGCCGCAGCCGCATGGGACTGGAGGAAGCCATCCTCGCCAGCGGCAAGACGGTGGCCCACCTCAACACCATCCTCGACGAGGCCGCCGACAAGCGCGCCCGCTTCCTGATCACCCGCCTGGCGGTGGAGCAGCTCGACGCGCTGCCCGACCACCACCGCAACCGCATCCACTACGACGCGCTGTCGCGCACCGGCTACTTCGGCGATCCCGAGCCGCTGCGCACCGAGACCCGCGTGGCCGTGGTGGCCGCGGGCACCTCGGACGTGAACCTGGTGCGCGAGATCTCGCGCACCCTGGGGTGGTATGGCGAGCCGACGCTGGAAGTCACGGACGTGGGCCTGGCCGGCATCTGGCGGCTGCTCGAGCGCCTGGAAGAGATCAAGACCATGCCGGTGGTGATCGTGGTGGCCGGCATGGACGCGGCCCTGCCCACGGTGGTGGGCGGGCTGGTGCCGGGCGTGGTGATCGGCTGCCCGTCCTCGGTGGGCTATGGCGTGGCGGAGAAGGGCAGCTCGGCGCTCAACGCCATGCTGGCGAGCTGTGCGGCCGGCCTGCTGGTCACCAACATCGACAACGGCTTCGGCGCGGCCTGCGCAGCGTTGCGGGTGCTGCGCATGCTGGGCCGCTCGCCGCAACCATAGAGAAGCGCCTCGCGTTGCTGCGGTGCGTTCCGAACCACGGGCGTGCCGCGCGCGGATACGCTCGACACAGCTGTTCCGTTGACAAGAGCCACGAGGGAGGAGACCCCATGACCGAACTTCTGACCGGACTCGCCGACCGCATCAAGCTCGATGCGGTGGGCCATCCCAACAACCTGTTCAACACCGTGGTCTTCACGCTCATCGAGGACTACCCCGGCGGCCTGCAGGCACTGCTCGACCGGTTCTCCAGCGCGGGTTATGCGAGCCACGTGGCTTCGTGGCTGTCCGACGGCCGCAACGAGCCGCTCACCTCAGAGGACGTGGTGAAGGTCTTCGATCGCGACGGCCTCGCCGCCCTGGGCACCCGGCTCGGACTCACGCCCCAGCGGGTGGCCGAAGGGCTGGCGGAGAAGGTGCCGGACATCATCAACCGCCTCACGCCGTCGAATCGCGTGGACGAGGCCTTCATCCGCGACAGCCTGCCGCTGCTCACCGGGCGCGTGTTCGGCTGAATCCGCCGGCCCGCGAGATCGCCCCGTCGAGGCGTCGGCGCCCACGGTCGACCGTGGCGGCCCGACCCGCACCCCGCGCGGCGTTCCCCGGCTACCGGACGGCCGCTCTCGGGAGGCGCGACCGCGAGCGCCGGATCGCCGGCAGGAGCGCCAGCAGTCCGGCCGAGAGCAGCGCGACGGTGCCCGGTTCCGGTATGGGATTGAGCAGTGGCACCTTGTCCACTGCTGGCATGTTGGAGCTCAAGGTCATGCGAAACGCGCCGGCGTGGGCGAATCCCGGCGCGAAACTCACCACGGGATCCGCCACGGCGCTGGCGAACAGGGACGATGTGTCAGGGCCGTGGTAACCGCCCGTGACCGAGGCCTGTGCAAACACGGTGATCCGTGTTCTTCAGGCTGCCGGTGCTGAAGTCCTCGTCGGTCGTGCACGTCGACCCGGCTCGACAGGAGATGGATCTTGCAAGTGTCGAGATCGGCGTGCCGCTACCGGTTTCAAGTGTAACCCTCGCGACGCCTCCTGCGCCGTCCAGGAATCTGGGGCGGCCTTCAACGGCCACTTCCACCAGGGCATTGAATTCGAGGTCCGCGACGTTGACCGGAGCGTTGCCGATCTTCTCGAGCAGGAGCCAGTAGACCATCTCGCCCATGGCACCCGCCTCCGCGTTGGTCGCTTCCACCTGCGCTGCCACGAAGGGGCTCACCTCCGAGGCCGACCCCTGGCCAAAGTTGATCCGTCCGGCGGCCGTCCGCGTGTTCCCCCCGCCGTCGGTCGACTGGCCATCGCAGCTGAGGTCCACGTTGTTCGCCGTCGTGCGATCCAGGTACCGCTTCGTGACGCACCCGGTCATCTGCAGGGTGGCGTCGTAGGAGGCCAGGGGCACTGCCGCCACTGCCAACGAGGGCGCGCCCGCGGCGAGCGCCAGAAGGCACGCGGTGATTGCCGTGACCCACGCTGAGAGCGTGCCGAACAGCGAAGTCCTCATTGCGACCCCCCTCCCGGATTGACGCAGCGCCGCATTCGTGCGGCGACCTCCCCGCCAGCGTCCGGCCCGGTAGCGTGCTGCCGCCGGAAACGCCGGAAAAATACTACACCCGTCAGGCAGGGTGTGTGGCCCGCTCCCGAAGGCAGTCATCGCCGATGGTCTGCAGCGGCGAGAAGTCGCGGTTGGCGAACCACTCCGCGCGATGGCTGCGCGTGGGGTTGTCCACCGAGGCCACGTTCAGGTACGCGATGGTGCGCTCGAAGGGCGTGATGTTGCCCACCGAGCCGTGCACCAGGTTGCAGTGCATGAACAGCACCGTGCCGGCGGGCCCGGTGACCGCCTCGATGCCGCCGCCTTCCTGCACCAGCCGCTCGATGGTCTCGCGCGGGATGTCCATCACGGTGTAGCCGCTGGAATCCTGGTCGGGGCTGGTGCGCTCGATGTGGCCGTAGGTGTGCGAGCCGGGGATCACCATGAGCGGCCCGTTGGCCGGGGTCATGTCGTCGAGGAACACGCCGATCATGAGCGCGCGCGGGTTCTCCATGTGGTCCTCGAAGCGCCAGGTGGCGTAGTCCTGGTGCCACCACCAGCCCTGGCCGTCGAAGGCCGCCTTGGGATTGATGCGCAGCTGGTGGATGTACAGATCGCCGCCCAGCAGCTGGCGGGCCGGCTCGATCCAGCGCGGATGGCGCGACAGGCGCTGCCAGGTGTCGTCGAACAGGTGGGCGCCGTAGATCAGCCGTACCGCCTGGTTGGTGCGCTCGCGTACCACCTGCGGCTTGTCGGTCATGGCCTTGATGCGCGCCAGCGCGGCGCGCAGCACGCCGATCTCGGCGCGGTCGAACAGGGCGGGGACGGTGATGTAGCCGCGTTCGTCGAAGGCGGCGAGCTGCTGGGGGGAGAGTTTCATGACGGCATGCTCCACGGCGACGTGGAACGAGGATAGCACCGCCACCCGTGCCGCCTCAGGCGTGGTGCCCGCCCAGGTAGGCAGCGCGCACCTCCTCGTTGTCGAGCAGTTCCTGGGGCTTGCCCTCGAGGATGAGCGTGCCCGTCTCGAGCACGTAGCCGCGGTCCGCCACCGACAGGGCCATGTTGGCGTTCTGCTCCACCAGCAGGATGGTGGTGCCGCGGGCGCGGATGTCGCGGATGGCGCCGAACAGGTTCTGCACGATGAGGGGTGCCAGGCCGAGCGAGGGCTCGTCGAGCAGCAGCAGCTTCGGTTTCGCCATCAGGCCTCGCGCCACCGCCAGCATCTGCTGCTGGCCGCCGGACAGCGTCCAGCCCAGTGCGTGCTCGAAGGGCTTGATCTCGGGAAAGATCTCCAGCTTCTCGTCGGCCTCGGCCTCGAGCTGGCGGCGCGCGACGCCGCTGCGGTTGGAGCCGCCCAGCAGGATGTTCTCGCGCACCGTCAGGCCGGGGAAGATGCGCCGCCCCTCGGGCACGTGGCTGATGCCCAGCCGCGCGATGGCCTCGGGGCCCAGGCGGTGGATGGGCCTGCCCTCGAACAGCACCTCGCCGCGCACCGGCGTGATCAGGCCCGAGATGGTCTTGAGTGTGGTGCTCTTGCCCGCGCCGTTGGCGCCCAGCAGGGTCACCAGCTCGCCGGCCTCCACGCGCAGGCTGATGCCCTTGAGCGCCTGCACGTTGCCGTAGGCGCTGGCCACCTCGCGCAGTTCGAGCAGCGCCATCAGTTCACCTTGCCCGCGGTGCCCAGGTAGGCGGCGATCACGTCGGGATTGCGCAGCACCTCCTGGGGCGAGCCCTCGGCGATCTTGCGGCCGAAGTTGAGCACGGTGATGCGGTCGGAGACCTTCTCCACCAGGCCCATGTCGTGGTCGATGAGGAAGATGGTGAGGCCGTGGCCGCGAAGGCGCCTGAGCAGCTCCACGAACTCCATCTTCTCGGTCTGGTTCAGGCCCGCCGCGGGCTCGTCGAGCAGCAGCAGGCGCGGATGGCCGGCCAGCACCCGGGCGATCTCCACCAGCCTCTGGTGGCCGTAGGGCAGGTTGCGCCCGATCACGTGGGCGCGGTCGGCCAGCCCCACGAACTGCAGGGCGCTCATGGCCCGGGCCCGCAGCGCGCGGTTGCTGCGCGGGATGGGGTTGTTGTCCCGCTGCGCCCCCACCATCACGTTCTCCAGCGCGGAGAGCGTGGCGAACAGGCGGATGTTCTGGAAGGTGCGGCCCATGCCGCGGCCGGCGCGCTGGTGCGGCCGCAGCTGCGACACGTCCTCCTCGCCGAGGATCACCTGGCCGGCGGTGGGCTTGTAGATGCCGCTCACCACGTTGAGCGAGGTGGTCTTGCCCGAGCCGTTCGGGCCGATGAGCGCGTGCACGGTGCCGCGCCGCACCTCGATGTCGATGCCGTCCACGGCCTTGAGGCCGCCGAAGTGCTTGGCCAGCGCCTTCACGCGCAGCACCGGGCCGTCCGCCGCGCCGGGCACGTCGAAGTCGAGCGGCGCGACGCCCGTGGTGTCGGTCTTCTCCACCGGTTTCACGAAGCGCGCGCGGGCCGCCTTGATCAGGCCCCAGATGCCCTCGGGCAGGAACACCATGATCAGGATCACGCCGATGCCGTACACGGCGAGGTAGACGTCCTTGATGAAGCGCAGCGACTCGGGCAGGTGCTTGAGCCACTCGGGCATCTGCACGATGAGCAGCGTGCCGATCA
The DNA here is from genome assembly GCA_964641005.1 of uncultured Rhodocyclaceae bacterium. Taxonomy (GTDB): domain Bacteria; phylum Pseudomonadota; class Gammaproteobacteria; order Burkholderiales. The sequence goes on along the minus strand of CAZXJW010000002.1, from coordinate 32,132 downwards.
CGCCGCCGAAGGGCGACTGGGCGCCGCCCAGCAGCACGGCGGTGAGGAACTCGATGGAGCGCGCGAAGTTGAAGTTGTCCGGGCTGATGTAGGCGAAGCCGCCGGCGTAGAGCCCGCCGCCGATTGCGCCCAGCAGCGCCGAGAGCGAGAACGCCACCACCTTGGTGCGCAGGGTGTGCACGCCCACCACCTCGGCGGCCAGCTCGTTCTCGCGCACCGAGCGCATGGCGCGTCCGAGCCGGGTGTTGGGCAGCCACCACACGGCGAACACCAGCAGGTAGAGCACCGCGGCGCAGAACACCAGGTAGGCCTTGTCGTCGGCGAGCTCGTACCCGAACAGCGAGGGGCGCGCGATGCCCGCCACGCCGTCGGGCCCGTGGGTGACCTCGATCCAGTTCACCAGCACCAGGTCGAGGATCTGCTGGAAGCTGATGGTGATCATGGCCAGGTAGTGGCCGCCCAGCCGGATGGTGGTGAGGCCCAGGGCGAGCCCTGCGCCGGTGGCGATGGCCGCGCCGGCGGCCAGCGACACCCAGAAGCTCCAGCCGCCGGACACCGTCCCCAGCGCCACGCCGTAGGCGCCCAGCCCGAAGAAGGCGGCCTGGGCGAGATTGATCTGGCCCGTGTAGCCCAGCACCACCACCATGCCCAGCACGGCGATGGAATAGGTGACCGCCTGCATGAACATCTGGACCACGTAGCCGCTGACCTCGAACTGGTAGGGGATCAGCGGCAGCGCGATCGCGACGACGGCGAGCGCGACCAGCCAGGGCAGGGAGATCTTCGGCGGCATGGCGGGATCAGGCCTTCTCGGAGACCTTCTCGCCGAAGATGCCCTGCGGGCGCACCAGCAGGAAGACGAACAGCGCCAGGAAGGCGTAGGCGTCCTTGTAGGGCACCGAGATGTGGTAGGCCGCGAGGCTCTCGATCACGCCCAGCAGCAGGCCGCCCACGATGGCGCCGGTCACGTCGCCGAAGCCGCCGATGATGGTGGCCGCGAAGGCCTTGAGCGCGATGATCGAGCCCATGCCGATGGACACGAACAGGATCGGGCCCACCAGCACGCCGGCGATGCCGCCCAGCACCGCGCTGTAGATGAAGGTGATGGAGATCATCAGCGCCACGGGAATGCCCAGCAGCCGGGCCATGTCCTTGTCCTGCGAGGTGGCCTGGAGCTTCTTGCCCAGCAGCGTCTTCTCGAAGAACAGGTAGGTGCCCAGCACCAGCAGCAGCGTCACGCCCAGGATCACCAGGTACTGGCTGTCGAGGAACACCCCGCCGATGGTGACGCCGTCGATGGGCAGCGTCTTGTCGAGCGGCCGCGGCTGCGGCCCGAACACCGCCAGCACCGTGTTCTGCAGGAAGATGGAGGCGCCCAGGGTGGAGATGAGCACCGGCAGGAAGGAACGGTGGCGCAGCGGGTAGTACACGCCGTAGTTGAACAGCACGCCGAAGATCGCCATCACCACCAGCGCGGCCACCAGTGCCACCGCGTAGGGCCAGCCCAGGGCCGTGAAGAACAGCACCATCGCGTAGCCGCCCAGCATGGCGAAGTCGCCCTGGGCGAAGTTCACCACGTTGGTGGCGCGGATGATCAGCACGAAGCCCAGGGCCACCAGGGCATAGATGCTGCCCAGGGCAAGGCCCTGGAAGATCACCTGCAGGTTGTTGGTCAGCGCTTCCACGGGGGCGGGCGGTTCGAGGCGGTTGGGTGGATGACGGGGATGACGCCTCGCGGTCGACTGCCGCCGGGCCGGGTTCTTGGGGGCCCGGCTCCGGCGGCGTCCACCTGCTCTCCCCCCTGCTGAAACTCAGTCTCTGAAGTCGATGTGCTTGATGAAGCCCACCTTGCCGTTGTCGATGCGCACCACGTTGTAGCCGCGCAGGCCGTCGCCCTTGTCGTCGAAGTTGTAGGTGCCTTCCACGCCCTTCCAGCCCTGGATGGCGACGATGGCCTTGCGGATGGCCTCGGGCTCGGTGCTCTTCGCGTCGTTGATGGCGCGCGCGAGGATGCGCAGCGCGTCGTAGGCCCAGCTGGAATAGACGTCGGGGTCGAGCTTGTAGGCCGCGCGGTACTTCGCCGTGTAGGCCCTGGATTCGGCGCTGGCATCGGGCGTGAAGTCGGCGACGCTGTGCACGCCGTTCAGGGCCGGCCCCGCCAGGTCCATGGCGGTGACCGACACCAGCGAGGGCGAGCCGACCCAGTCGGCGTTCACGCCCAGCTGGCGCAGCTGCTTGGCGAAGATGCCCACGTCGGGCGAGTTGGTCATGTAGGTGCCGATGATGTCGGCGCCGGATTTCTTCACCGCCAGCACCACGGGCGTGAAGTCCTGGGAGTTGTTGGTGTAGCCCTGCACCAGCACCGGGGTGATGCCCAGGGCCTTGAGGGAGGCGGTGAGGGCGTTCATGCCGCCGGAGCCGAAGGCGTCGGTGGAATGCACGATGGCCCACTTCTGCTTCTTCAGCGTGTTCACGCCGAAGTCGGCGATCACGCGCGAGCTGTAGGAGTCGTTGGGCCGGCCGCGGAACACCCAGCGGTTGTTCACCTTGGTGAGGCTGGGGTCGGTGCCGCCGATCATGGTGGGGATGCCGGCCTTGGCGATGGTGGGCGAGGCGGCCTGGATCTGGGTGCTGCGGATCGGCCCGATGATGGCGACGATGCCCTTCTCGCCGAACAGCTTGGAGAAGGCCAGCACGGTGCCGGGGTTGGTGGACTGGTTGTCCTCGGGCTTGAGCTCGAGCTTCCTGCCGAGCACGCCGCCGGCGGCGTTGACTTCCTCGAGGGCGAGCTTCGCGCCGTTCAGGGTGAACACGCCTGCCTCGGCGTTCGGGCCGGTGGCCTCCACCACGATGCCGACCTTGATGGCGTCCTGGGCCGGGGCGGACGCCGCGGCGAGGATGCCCAGGGCCGCGAGCGCGGCCTTCGAAGCGAAGCGCATGGAATTCCTCCCCGCTCCGGTGAGGCCCGCCGCGCGATCTGGAGTCGACGGTCGTGGCCGGGCTGCGCGCGGTCGGGCGCAGGGAGCGATCGCTATGCTATGTTCCCGGCGAAACCCCTGTCAACGCGGCCTTCCGCGCGCATCCTACGTCCGCCGTGACCCACGTCCCCGCCGCTGACGCCACCGTGCGCTTCTCCGACCGCGTGGCCGATTACGTGCGCGCACGACCGGGCTACCCCGCGGAACTGGCCGTTCGACTCGCTGCACGTTGCGGCTGGCGCGGCGCCGTGGACATCGCCGACGTGGGCAGCGGCACCGGGTTGCTCGCGCAGGTGTTCCTCGACGCTGGCCACCGCGTGATCGGCGTGGAGCCCAATCGCGAGATGCGCGAGGCCGGCGACGCGCTGCTGGCGGGCCGTGACGGCTTCTCCAGTCGCGCCGGCAGCGCCGAGGCCACGGGCCTGCCCGATGCGAGCGTCCACCTGGTGAGCGCCGGGCAGGCCTTCCACTGGTTCGACCGGGAGCGCGCGCGCGCCGAGTTCGCCCGCATCCTGCGCCCCGGCGGCCACGTGGCGCTGGTGTGGAACGACCGTCGCCTGGATGCCACGCCCTTCCTCCGCGGATACGAGGATCTCCTCGTGAGCCACTGTCCCGAGTACCTGGAGGTCGTGCACCGCAACGTGGATGCCGCGGTGCTGGCCGCGTTCTTCGCGCCCGCGGCGGCCGTTAGCTTCGTTCTCGACAACCGCCAGGTGTTCGACTGGGATGGCCTGGTGGCCCGTCACCAGTCCTCGTCGTTCGTGCCGCGCGAGGACCGCACCGGCCACATGGCGGCGCTGCGGGCGCTGTTCGACGCCCACCAGCGTGGCGGCCGGGTGGAGTTCGAGTACGACGTGCGCGTGACGGTGGGGCGGCTCGCGGACTGAAGCCCGTGTCGCCGGCGCGCGCGTCCCCGGGCCGATGGTCCGGGGACGGGCATCCGGTCCGATGGCGTCCATCCCCGGAACCCCCCACGCCCCCCGCTGTCGCAGCTTCGCCATGCACCGAACCGCCGCGCTCCTGCTGCTGTCCACCCTCGTCCTCGCCGGCGCCGGCTGCTCGCGGGTGCAGTTCGCCTACGGGCAGGCCGAGCGCGTCATCGCATGGACCCTGGAGAGCTACATCCCGCTGGACGACCGCCAGTCCGAGGCCCTCGCCCGCCAGCTCACCGACTTCAAGCAGTGGCATTGCCGCACCCAGGTGGGCGGCTACGCGGCCTGGCTGCGCCAGGTGGGCACGGAACTGCGCGAGGGCACCACGCCCGTGCAGGTGCAGGCGCGCTTCGACAACGTGCGCTTCTTCGGCCGCGTGATGGCCGAGGAAGCCAGCCCGCGGCTGGCCGGGCTGGCGCGCAGCCTCACCGACCGCCAGCTCGACGAGCTCGCGCGCGCCATGGACAAGGCCAACCGCAAGTACCGCAAGGAGTACGTGGACGTGGCCTATCCCGAGGTGGCGACCGAGCGCGCGGCGCGCACCCGCGAGCGGCTCGAGTTCTGGGCCGGCTCGCTCACCCGCGAGCAGCGCCAGGCGGTGGAGCGCTGGAGTGCCTCGCTCGAGCCGTCCCAGGCCGACGTCCTGGCCAGCCGCGAGCGCTGGCAGAAGGCGCTGCGCGACGCGCTGCAGACCCGTCGCGACGATCCCGAGCGGTTGCGCGCCCGGCTTCAGGAGCTGCTCGCCGAGCCGGACCGCTGGTACACGCCGGCACTCCAGGCCAAGCTCGAGGGAAACCGCGCCCGCACCTTCGCCATGATCGCCGAGGTGTCGTCGCTCATGACCGAGGCCCAGAAGCGGCGCGTGGCCGAGAAGACCGGCGCCATGGCCGCCGAGTTCGAGGCCCTCGCCTGCCCGGCGCCGATCAGGAGCGTGGCGGTCACGGCGCCGTAGCGCGGCGCGGGCAGGATGCGAGGGTGCGCGCGCGCAATGCGCGTGCGATGCTTGGGCGGGTTGACGACGATCGAGTGCGCTTGATGAGATCCCTCCACTGCGAATCCCCCCCGGCCCCCCTTCTTCGAAGGGGGGAGACCACCCATGGCCGTGGATGGTGCCTTCTCCCCCCTTCGAAGAAGGGGGGCCGGGGGGGATTCCACTGCGCCCGATTCGCCCGCCGCGCCTTCGCCCGGCTCGCATGTCTGGCCGTTCTCGCCCTGCCGTGCACCGCGCCCGCCGCGCCGCCCGCGGTCTCCATCATGCACGGCCCCGTGGACCAGTCGCTGTTCTCCCTGTGGGTTCAGACCCCTGCAGCGGCCCGGGTTGCCGTGGAGTTCCATCCCGAGGCCGCGCCCGCGCAGGCGCGCCGGCTCGAGCGCGCCACGATGGAGGACGACGACTTCGTCGCGGTGCTGCGACTCGCCAACCTCGAACCCGGCACCGCGTATCGCTATCGCCTCACGGTGGACGGCGCCGAGGCCGGCGGCGGCCGCTTCCGCACCCGCCCGCTGTGGCAGTACCGCACCGACCCGCCCGAGGCCACGATGGCCATCGGCTCCTGCGCCTACCTCAACGACGGGCGCTTCGACCGGCCGGGAACGCCGTGGGGCGCCGAGTACGGCATCTTCGACGCCATCGCCGCGAAGAACCCCGACGCCATGCTCTGGCTGGGCGACAACGTCTACTTCCGCGAGCCCGAGTGGACCAGCCTCGAGGGCATGAGCGCGCGCTACCGCTTCCACCGCGCGCTGCCCGAACTGGCGGCGCTGTGGCGCGGCACCCACCACTACGCCACCTGGGACGACCACGACTTCGGCCCCAACGATGCCGACGGCTCGTTCATCCACAAGGGCGCGGCGCTCCAGGCCTTCCGCCGCTACTGGCCCAATCCCACACACGGGCTGCCCGACGTGCCTGGCGTGTTCACCCAGTTCGCGCTCGCCGATGCCGAGGTGTTCGTCCTCGACGACCGCTGGTACCGCCATCCCAACGATTATCCGAAGGTGCCCGCCAAGCGCCTGTACGGTGCGCAGCAGATGGAGTGGCTCAAGCAGGCGCTGCTGTCCTCGCGCGCCACCTTCCGCATCGTGGCCGGCGGCACGCAGTTCTGGAACCGCGTGAGCCGCTTCGAGAGCTTCCAGAACTACCCCGACGAGGCGCGCGAGCTGCTTGACTGGATCACCGAGCGGCGCATTCCCGGCGTGGTGTTCGTCTCCGGCGACCGGCACTTCTCCCAGCTGCTGCGCCTGGAGCGCGCCGGCGCCTACCCGCTGTTCGAGTTCACCTCCTCGCCGCTCACCGGTGGCGTGGCCACCAATCCCGGTGACAACGAGCGCGCCAATCCCGATCTCGTGGAGGGCACGCTGCTCACGCAGCGCAGCTTCGGCCTGCTGCGCGTCACCGGGCCGAAGGCGGCGCGGGTGCTCGCGCTCGAGGCCTACGATGCGGCCGGACGGCTGCTCTGGAAGCGCGAGCTCAAGGCCGCCGAGCTTCGCTGATCCGGCGGTCCGGCTCACACAGCACCGACCGGGTGGGGGTCCGCACCGCTAGAATCCGGGACGCGCGGCCCCCCGTCGCGTGATCCAACCCGTGCCCGCCCTGCCCCATTCCATGCTGAAACGCCTGTCGCGCACCTGGCTGGTGGTCGCGGTCGTCGCCATCGTGGCCGCCGCCGCTTACGGCGTTTCATCCTTCATGGGCACCGGTGCCCGCGTGGTGGAAGTCACCCAGGGGGATCTCGCCGTCACCGTCGCCTCCACCGGCCGGGTCATCGCCGCCTCGCGGGTGGAGGTGGGCACGCAGGTCGCCGGCGTGATCGCCGCGGTGCCCGTGAGGGAGGGCGACGAGGTGCCCGCGGGCGGCGTGCTCGCGCGCCTGCGCGACGAGGAGCCGCGCGCGGCGGTCGAGCAGGCGCGCGCCGCGCTGCGCGAGGCCGAGGCGCGCGCCGCCCAGCTGCGTTCCAGCGCGAGCCCCGTGGCCGAACAGCAGCTGCGCCAGGCCGAGGCCAACCGCCTGGCCGCGCGTCGCGAGCACGCCCGGGTGATGGACCTGTACGGTCGCGGTTTCTTCAGCGAGGCGCGCATGGACGACGCCCAGCGCGCCCTCGACAACGCCGAGGCCCAGTACCGTGGCGCCCTGGCCCAGGCGGAAGCGGCGCGGCCGAAGGGTGCCGACGCGGACCTCGCCAGCGCGCGCCTCCAGCAGGCCCGCGCCGCCCTCGAACTCGCCGAGGCGAAGCTCGGCTACACGCGCCTCGTGGCGCCGGCCGCCGCGCGGGTGCTGATCCGGGGCGCCGAGCCCGGCGACCTGGTCAAGGCAGGCGACAAGCTGTTCACCCTCGCCGTGGGCGAGCCGCAGATCCAGCTCAACGTGGACGAGAAGAACCTCGGGCTGCTTGCGCCGGGTCTGCGCGCCCAGGTGTCCTCCGATGCCTTTCCGGGCCGTCGCTTCGAGGCCGAGGTCTACACCGTGGCGCCCTCGGTCGACCCGCAGCGCGGCACGGTGGAAGTGAAGCTGCGCGTGCCCGCGCCGCCCGACTACCTGCGCACCGACATGACGGTCTCGGCCGAGATCGCCGTGGCGAACCGCACCCGTGCGCTGCTGCTCGACGCCGAGGCGGTGCGAGAGCCCTCCGGCGCGGCGCCCTGGGTGCTGGCGGTGCGCGACGGACGGGCGGTGCGCGTGCCGGTGCGGCTGGGCGCGCGCGGCATCGGCAAGGTGGAGGTCCTCGAAGGCCTGCGCGCCGGAGAGCAGGTGGTGCCGCCGTCCGAGGCCCGGGTGCGCGAGGGCAGCCGGGTGCGGCCCCGGCTCTGATGCCGGCGCTGCCCTTCGAATGGCTGGTGGCCCTGCGCTTCCTGCGCGAGGGCCGCACGCAGACCGCGCTGATCCTGGCGGGCATCACCGCCGGCGTGGCGGTGATCATCTTCCTCGCGGCGCTGATCGCCGGCCTGCAGGGCAGCATCATCGCCCGCACCCTGGGCACCCAGGCGCACGTGGTGATCCGCCCGCCCGAGGAGAAGACGCGCACGGTGCTCGAGCCCGGCACTGCCGCGGCGCGTACCGTGGAGACCCGTGCCCAGCGGCTTCGCTCCATCGACCAGTGGGAGGCCATGATCCCCGCCATCGAGTCGGTGCCCGGCGTGGTGGCCGTCTCCCCCATGGCCTCCGGGCCGGCCTTCGCGGTGCGCGGCGACGCCAGCAAGTCGGTTGCGCTGCTGGGCGTGGACGCGGTGCGTTACCTGCGCATCGTGCGCATGGGCGACTACATGCTTGAGGGGCGTTTCGCGGTGGAGGGCACCGACTCGGTGATCGGCATCGACCTGGCGAAGGACCTGGGCGTGGGTCTCGGCGACAAGCTGCGCATCCGCTCCGCCGTGGACCGCGACGAGGTGGTCACCGTGAGCGGAATCTTCGACGTGGGCGCGCGCGACCTGAACCGGCGCTGGATCTTCATCGGCATCAAGCTCGCCCAGAACCTGCTCGACCTCGCCGGCGGCGTCTCGAACATCGACATCCGCGTGGACAGCCTGTTCGAGGCAGACCGCATCGCCCGGGTGGTGGAAGGCCGCACCGGCGCGCTGGTGGAATCGTGGATGCAGACCAATGCCCAGCTGCTGGCGGCGCTGTCCAACCAGACCCTCACCAACCGGCTGATCCGCGCCTTCGTGGTGCTCATCGTGGCGCTGGGCATCGCCAGCGTGCTCGTGGTCTCGGTGGTGCAGAAGTCGCGCGAGATCGGGATCCTGCGCGCCATGGGCGCCTCGCGGCGCGCCATCCTGTGGGTGTTCCTGCTGCAGGGGGCGATCCTCGGCGCCGCGGGTTCGGCGGTGGGCACGCTGGCGGGCCTCGCCCTGGTGCGCGCCTTCGCCCGGGTGTTCCGCAACCCCGACGGCACGGTGCTGTTCAAGCCCGAGGTGAGCGCCTCGCTGCTGCTGGGCACCGCGGCCGTGGCGCTGGCGGTGGGCATCATCGCCGCCGCCATCCCCGCACGGCGCGCGGCGCGGCTCGACCCGGTGGACGCGATCCGCAATGGCTGAGGGCGTGCCCGTCCTGCGCCTGGAGCAGGTGCGCAAGTCCTACAACGTGGGCACGCCCATCGAGGTGGAGGTGCTGCACGGCATAGACCTCGTGCTGGACCATGGCGAGTTCGCGGCGCTGATCGGGCCGTCAGGGTCGGGCAAGAGCACGCTGCTGCACATCGTCGGCCTGCTGGAGCGCGCCACCGCCGGGCGGGTGAGCGTCGACGGCCAGGAGGCCGGAGCCCTGGACGAGGCCGGTGTCACGGCCCTGCGCGGGCGAAGCCTCGGCTTCGTGTTCCAGTTCCACCACCTGATCCCCGCCTTCACCGCCGTGGAGAACGTGATGATGCCCATGATCATCGACGCCGGCCGGCCCGACGCGCGCATGCGCGAGAAGGCGCTGGAACTGCTCGCGCGCGTGGGCCTGGCCGACCACGCCCACAAGAAGCCGCGTGCGCTCTCCGGCGGCCAGCAGCAGCGCGTGGCCATCGCCCGCGCCCTGGTGCGCCGCCCGCCGCTGGTGCTGGCCGACGAGCCCACGGGCAACCTGGACACGAAGAGCGCCGACGAGGCCTTCGCGCTGATGCGCGAGGTCAACCGCGAGCAGGGCGTGGCCTTCCTGCTGGTGACCCACGATCCGCGCCTTGCCGAGCGCTGCGACCGGGTGATCGAACTGCTCGACGGGCAGGTGGTCTCGGAGTGACGGCACGCCCGCTGGCGGCGCGAAGGAGACAGGTGATGGGACGAACTGCCTGGCTGTTCACGGCGGCGGTGGTGCTGTCGGGCACCGCCGCCGCCGACGTGGTCATCCTCAAGAACGGCGACCGGATCACCGGCACCGTGGAGCGCATCCGCGGCGGCAAGGTGGAGATCGACACGCCCTATGCGGGCGCGGTGTCCATCGACGCCGAGGCCATCGAGTCCATGTCCACCGACCGCGAGGTCACGGTGATCATGAAGGACTACACGCGGCTCATCGGCCCGCTGCGCGCCGTGCCCGGGCGCATCACCGTGCAGACCGAGGCCGACGGGCCGCCCGTGCCCGTGGACCCGAAGCGCGTGCAGGTGATGCTGCCGGGCCGCCTCACCGAGCAGGACTGGCGCGTCACCGGGCGGGTGAACCTGGGCGTGTCCGACACGGCCGGCAACACCGAGGTGCAGCGCTTCAATGGCGACGCGGAGGTGGTGGCCCGGCGCAACCGCGACCGCTGGGGCTTTGCCGCCCGCGGCAACGAGGCCACGGAACGCGGCACCGAGACCGAGATGAACGCGGTGGTGGCGCTCAAGTACGACCGCTTCATCACCGAGAAGTGGTACGGTTACGGCGGTGGCACCCTCGAGCACGACCGCTTCAAGGACCTGCGGTTGCGCAGCACGGTGGGCGCGGGCGCGGGCCACCAGCTCATCGAGTCGCACCGGCTCAACCTGGCGCTGGAATCCGGCCTCGACCGCGTCAGCGCCGACTACTTCGGCGCCGGCGACGAGCGCTTCTACGCCCTGCGCGTGGCCTCGCGCTTCGACTGGTGGCTGTGGCCCGACGTGGTGCAGCTGTTCAACAACAACCAGGGCTTCGTGAGCCTGTCGGACGTGCGCACCAGCTTCCTGCGCACGCAGTCGGGGCTTCGCTTCCCGCTGCGCGCGGGCTTCGTGGCCTCGCTGGGGCTCAACCTCGACTGGGACGGCAACCCCGCTCCGGGTCGCGAGAGCGTGGACCGGCAGCTGGTGATGAGCCTGGGCTACAAGTGGTGAGCGGCCCGGACCGGGCCGCCGCGGCGCTCACGCAGCCGCGGCGTGGCGCTCGCGCAGGATCACCGCGGCCTTCGCCATGGCCGCGAGCTTGGCCTCCGCCACGGCCGCGGAGGCCACCGGGTTGTCGGCGAAGGTGGCAAAGCCGCAGTCGGGGTTGAGCAGCACGCGGTCCGCGCCGAACAGCGCCACCGCGCGCTCCGCGAGGGCGAGCACCTCGTCGACGCTCTCCACGCGGGCGTGCTTCTGGTTGACCACGCCCACGCCGATGCGCCGGTCTTCGGGCAGGCCGCGCAGGATCTCCATCTCGCCGGCGCGCGGCGTGCACAGCTCCAGCGAGCAGGTCCCGACCTTCATCTGCGCCAGCGTGGGCACCAGCGGGGCGTAGTCACCGTGCAGGCACGTGGATTCGTCGGGCGTCCAGTTGCCGCGGCACATGTGCATGGCGGTGCGGTCGCTCGGGAAGCCCTCCACCACGGCGTTGAGCAGGTCGCGGGCGAAGGCGAGTTCCGAGGCCGGGTCGCCCTTCTCCGAGAGCGCGCCGCACATGAAGCTGCGCTGGGTCTTCGCGCCCGTGAACACCACCTCCGAGAGCACCGGCTCGTCGAACTGCACCAGGGCGGCGCCATCCGCCAGCAGGAAGGCCAGCTCCTCGCGCAGCACGCGCACGATGTCCGTGGCGATGTGCTCGCGCGAGGCGTAGGCGTTGTCGGAGATGCACTCCATCCACATGGTGCGGGTGAGCAGGTAGGGGCCGGGCAGGGCGATCTTCACCGGCTTCGGCGACAGCGACCGGACGAACGACAGTTCGTGCACCGCCAGCGGCCGGCTGCGGCCCAGGGGACCGAACACCGCGGGGTGGCGCACCTCGCCGGCGGGCACGTCCAGGGCGCGCAGCTCGCGCTCGAAGTCCTCGGGGTCGTCCACAAGCGGCAGCAGGTCGGTCAGCGGGATCAGCTGGCAGTTGTCGAGGCGACCGCCCACGAAGCTCGAGTAGCTGTCGCGGCGCTGCTCGCCGTCGGTGAGCACGTCCACCCCGGCGCGCAGCTGGGCCTCCACGGCCAGCCGCACGGCATCGTCGGCGGTGGCCTCGAACTCCGCCTCCGGCAGCCGCCCTTCCATGCGCTGGTGCAGTGCCTGCAGCAGCCAGCGTGGGCGCGGCCAGCTGCCGATGCCCATCACGGCCAGCGGCGGGATCGCGGGGGCAGGCGCGGGATCGGGCAGGCGGGCGGGAATGGTGACGGCCACGGCGGACTGGCCGATGGGCCGGGCGCTGTTCGACGCGCTCCCGCCGGTGGCGGCAGGCATCCCGCGCGGCGCGCGCTCGGAGAGGCTGCCCTTGCACACGAGGAAGGACGTCACCCGCCCTTCGCGCGGCCCGGTCGCCACGAGTTCGTTGCCCGTGAGACGGCACCACGCGGGCAGGTCCTCGCGAACCGAGCCCTCGCTCGAGAGGATCTCCAGCAGCCCGCCGCGCGGCAGCGGATCGATGTGGCGCCGGATCAGCAGCAGCAGGCCGTTGCCGCAGTCGAGGTCGCCCCCGTCGAAGCTCGCGTCGGGGACATGCGGCGAAGGCGCGGCCATGGAGGATCCTGCCCGGTCGTTCAGTAGGAGATGCAGGGCGTGCCGTCGGAGAGGAACTCCACCAGCTTTGCTCCCCCCACGATGGTGGCGCCTTCGATGAGCGCAGCCTCGTCGAGCTTGCGCTTCTTGAAGCACGGCGAGCACACCCAGATCTTGCCGCCCGCCTTGACGAAGTTGTCCATGAGCTCCTTGAGGGGCGCGAAGCCTTCCTCGTGGATGGAATCGGCGAAGCCCTTCTGGGACAGGCGCACGCCCTCGATGGACAGGAAGACCAGCGTGTCCTGGGCCGAGGCGACGGCGGCGTTGGCCACCACGAAGGCCACGGTGGCCTTGTCGGTGTCGTTGCTGGACCAGGTGAGATTCAGGCAGAGCTTGCCGGTGCCGGCCATGGGGGGTCTCCTCGGGGCATGGGAATGGATGGGTTTCGCCGGCCGGAGCCGGAGGACGAGCGACGAGGTTAAACGGCGCAGGGCACCGCCGCAATCGCGCACTTCCGGCGGCGGCCACCCGAATGTACGCTCCCGTGGAACGGTCACCACACCCGATCCATGAGCATCGTCTTCTACAGCCGCACCGATGATCCCGGTCCGTGGCGCGAGGTCCTCGCGCGCGCCGTGCCCGGACTGGCCTTCCACGCCTGGCCCGACACCGGCCCACCCGCCGAGGTGCGCTACACGCTGGTCTGGAAGCCGCCCAACGGCTGGCACCGGCAGTTTCCCAACCTGCGCGCCATCCTGTCCCTGGGCGCGGGCGTGGACGCCCTGCTGGAAGACCCGGACCTGCCCGACGTGCCCGTGGCGCGCCTGGTGGACGGCGGCCTCGCGCGCCAGATGGCGGAGTACGCGCTCTACGGGGTGCTGCATTTCCACCGGCGCATGCCCGAGTACGTGCAGCAGCAGCGCGAGCGTCAGTGGCGCATCCTCGAGCCCAATCGCCTGGAGGACAGCGTGGTGGGCGTTCTGGGCCTGGGCGTGCTGGGCGGCGAGGCCGCGCGGCTGGTGGCGGCCGCGGGCTTTCCGGTGTGCGGCTGGAGCCGCACGCCTCGGCGCATCCCCGGCGTGGACTGCCTCGACGGCGCGGACGGGCTCGCGGCCCTGCAGCGGCGCGCGCGCATCCTGGTGAACTTCCTGCCCCTCACGCCGGCAACCCGCGGCCTGCTGGACGCACGGTTCTTCGCCCGCCTCCAGCCCGGCGCATGCCTGGTCAACGTGGCACGCGGCGCCCACGTGGTGGAGGCCGACCTGCTCGCCGCCCTGGACAGCGGCCAGGTGGGCGGGGCGATGCTGGACGTCTTCGCGGACGAGCCCCTGGCGCCGGGGCATGCCTTCTGGAGCCACCCGCGCGTGGTTGTCACGCCCCACGTGGCCGGGGTCACCCTGGCCGACGAGGCGGCCGCGCAGGTGATCGAGAACCTGCGGCGGCTCGAGGCGGGCGAGGCGCCGCGGGGGGTGGTGGATCGTTCCGCCGGCTATTGAACGGCGGGGCCTGCCCTGCCGAACCCGCGCACTGCGGTCAAAGCCAGCGCATCAGCCCCAACTCGAACGGGTGGGTGAGCAGTTCGTGGGTCGGGAAGGCGCGGATGCGGTACTCGAGCTTGCCGCACATCTCGGGGGTGAGTGCCAGCACGTAGCGATGCTCGCCCTGGTCGGTGCGGGTGCCGTCCGGTTCGAAGCGATGGGTGGTGCCCTGGCGATGGCGTTCCACGTGGGTGTGGCGCGCCATCACCAGTTCCACGGCCACGTCGGCGGGATCGAGGCCGTCGAGGTACACGGCGATCTCCAGCCGCAGGCCGTCGCCGAAGGCGATGCGCTTGGTGGCCGCGTCCAGCCGGCGCAGGCGCAGGCTCTGCCAGCAGGCGCGCACGTGGGCCTTCCAGTCGGCCACGGCGCGAGCCCCTGCGAAGCCCTGCTCGCTGAAGCGCCGCCACTGGCGCGTGGCCGGCAGGTAGAAGCGGCCGACGTATTCGTTGACCATCCGGGTGGAGCTGTAGCGCGGCAGCAGCGTGGCGATGGAGCGCTTGGCCATGCGAACCCACTCGGGCGAGTGGCCCATCTCGTTGCGCGCGAACCACGTGGGGATCACGTGGTCCTGGAGCAGTTCGTAGAGGGTGCGCGCCTCCTCGGCGGCGCGCCGTCCCTCGTCCAGCGACTCGGACACCGGCTTGATGGCCCAGCCGTTGCGACCGTCGTAGCCCTCGTCCCACCAGCCGTCGCGCACCGAGAGGTTGAGCACGCCGTTGATGCCCGCCTTCATGCCGGAAGTGCCGCTCGCCTCGAGCGGGTAGACGGGGTTGTTGAGCCACACGTCCACCCCCGACACCAGTCGCCGCGCCAGCCGCAGGTCGTAGTTCTCCAGCAGCAGGATGCGGCCCTCGAACTCGGGCATGCAGGCGATCTGGTGGATGCGGCGGATCAGGTCCTGGCCGGGCACGTCCGCGGGGTGTGCCTTGCCCGCGAACAGGAACAGCACCGGGCGCTGCTCGTCGCACACCAGGCGGCGCAGCCAGTCCAGGTCGTGGAACAGCAGCGTGGCGCGCTTGTAGGTGGCGAAGCGGCGGGCGAAGCCGACCACCAGCGTGTTCGGGTTGGCGGGGTCGGTGAAGCGCAGCAGGCGGTCGAGGTGGGCCTCGGAGCCGTTGTTGCGGAAGTGCTGCTGGGCCACCCGGTGGCGCACCAGGTGCAGCATCTGCGCCTTGAGCGACTGGCGCACGCTCCAGAACACGTGATCGGGAATCTGGTCGATCTGTTCCCAGAAGGCCGCGTTGGTGACCTGCTGCGACCACTCATAGCCCAGGTAGCGGTCGAACTGGTCGGCCCACTCCTGGGCGAGGAAGGTGGTGACGTGCACGCCGTTGGTGACGTACTGCATCGGGTTCTCGGCCGGCTCGAGCTGCGGCCAGAGCTCGGACAGGATGCGCGATGACACGCCGCCGTGGATGCGTGACACGCCGTTCTGGAATCGCGAGCCGCGCACCGCCAGCGCGGTCATGTTGAAGTCGCTGCCCGGCCCCATGCGGCCCAGGGCGTGGAGCTGCTCGCAGTCGATGCCCAGTTCGTGGCAGAAGCCCTCGAAGTAGGACCGCATCATGTCCTCGGCGAAGTGGTCGTGGCCCGCCGGGACCGGGGTGTGGGTGGTGAACACCGTGTTCGCCGCCACGGCCTCGAGCGCCGCGGCGAAGGGCAGGCCCCCGGCCACCATCTCGCGCATGCGCTCGAGCACCAGGAAGGCGGCGTGGCCCTCGTTGATGTGCCAGGCGCTGGGCTTCAGTCCGAGCGCGGCGAGCGCACGCACCCCGCCGATGCCCAGCACGATCTCCTGCTCGATGCGGTCGGTGCGGTCGCCGCCGTAGAGGCGGTAGGTGATGTCGCGATCGTGGGCGGCATTGGCCTCGATGTCGGTGTCGAGCAGCACCAGCTTCACGTGTCCGACCTGCGCACTCCACACCTTCACCATCACGCGCCGCCCCGGCAGGTCCACGGGCACCAGCACCTCGCCACCGTCGGGGCCGCTCACCGGCTCCACCGGCAGGTCGTCGAAGTCGGAGTCGGTGTAGACGGCGTGCTGGTTGCCGTCGGCGTCGATGGTCTGGTGGAAGTAGCCCTGCCGGTAGAGCAGGCCCACGCCCACGAAGGGCAGGCGCATGTCGCTGGCCGACTTGCAGTGGTCGCCGGCGAGGATGCCCAGGCCCCCGGAGTAGATGGGCATGGATTCGTGGAAGCCGAACTCCGCGCAGAAGTAGGCCACCAGGTCGTTCTGGCGCAGCCATTCCGAGCCGTTGCGGCGCAGCGGCTCGTCGCGGTAGCTGTCGAAGGCCGACAGCACGCGGTTGAAGCTGTTCAGGAACAGCGGGTCGTCGGCGGCCTCGAGCAGGCGCTGCTCGTCCACGCGCTTGAGGAAGGCCTTGGGACTGTGGCCCACGGCGTCCCACAGGCTGGGGTGCAGCCGGGAGAACAGCTGCCGGGTGGGCCGGTCCCAGCTGTACCAGAGGTCGGCGGCGAGCTCCTCGAGCCGCGCGAGGCGGCGCGGGATGCGCGGATTGACTTCGAGGAGGAAGGTGGTGCCGGTGCCCATGGCTCGCCAGGAAGGTTGCACGGACTGCCGATTCTATCCGGGTGCCTCGGCGGCGTCCGTCACCGCACCGCTTTGGTGCGTCAGCGCTTCGGGGTCCTACAGCACGTAGCGCGCGAGATCCTCCGTGGCCGCCACTTCCGCCAGCCGCGCCTCCACGAAGGGCGCGTCCACCACCACGCTCTGGCCGTCGCGGTTCGGAGCGTCGAAGGACACTTCCTCCAGCAGCTTCTCCATGACGGTGTGCAGGCGCCGGGCGCCGATGTTCTCGGTGCGCTCGTTCACCTGCCAGGCGATCTCGGCCAGGCGCTGGATGCCGTCGGGGCGGAACTCGACGCCCACCCCTTCGGTGGCCAGCAGCGCCTGGTACTGGCGCACCAGGCAGGCGTCGGTGGCGGTGAGGATGCGCTCGAAGTCCTGCACCGACAGCGAGGCGAGTTCCACGCGGATCGGGAAGCGGCCCTGCAGCTCGGGGATGAGGTCGGAGGGCCGCGAGAGGTGGAAGGCGCCGCTGCCGATGAACAGGATGTGGTCGGTGCGCACCATGCCGTGCTTGGTGGACACCGTCGTGCCCTCCACCAGCGGCAGCAGGTCGCGCTGCACCCCCTGGCGCGAGACGTCGGCGCCGTGGCTGTCGGACCGGCTGGCGATCTTGTCGATCTCGTCGATGAACACGATGCCGTCGGACTCGGCCACCGCCACCGCGCGCATGCGCAGCTCCTCCTCGTTGATGAGCTTGGACGCCTCCTCCTCCACCAGCAGCTTCAGGGCCTCGGCCACCTTGAGCCGGCGCTGCTTCGGGCGCGCCCCGCCGAGGTTCTGGAACATGCCCTGGATCTGCTGGGTCAGGTCCTCCATGCCGGGCGGCGCGAGGAACTCCATGCGCGCCGCCGGCGTGGCGAGCTCCAACTCGATCTCCTTGTCGTCGAGCTCGCCCTCGCGCAGCTTCTTGCGGAAGCGCTGGCGCGTGGCCGAGTCGGTGTCCGCCGGCGCGGCGCCGAAGCCCGCCCGCGGCGGCGGCAGCAGGGCGTCGAGGATGCGCTCCTCGGCGGCGTCGCCCGCGCGCGCCGACACCTTGCGCATCTCCTGCTCGCGGGTCTGCTTGATGGACACCTCCACGAGGTCGCGGATGATGGTGTCCACGTCGCGCCCCACGTAGCCCACCTCGGTGAACTTGGTGGCCTCCACCTTGATGAAGGGGGCATCCGCCAGCCGCGCCAGGCGCCGCGCGATCTCGGTCTTGCCCACGCCGGTGGGCCCGATCATGAGGATGTTCTTGGGGCTGATCTCGTGGCGCAGCGGCTCGGGCACCTGGCGGCGGCGCCAGCGGTTGCGCAGCGCGATGGCCACGGCGCGCTTGGCGGCGTCCTGGCCCACGATGTGGCGGTCGAGTTCGTGGACGATTTCCTGCGGAGTCATCTGGGACATGGCCTGGCGGGGCGCGGGACTCGCGCCGGGAGGTGCTACTCGAGCGTCTCGATGGTGTGCGACTGGTTGGTGTAGATGCACAGGTCGCCGGCGATGGCGAGCGACTTCTTCACGATGTCCGCCGGCGCGAGCTCGGTGTTCTCGAGCAGCGCCCGGGCAGCGGCCTGGGCATAGGCGCCGCCGCTGCCGATGGCCACCAGCCCGAACTCGGGCTCGAGCACGTCGCCGTTGCCGGTGATGATGAGCGAGCTCTCGCGGTCGGCCACCGCGAGCATGGCCTCGAGGCGGCGCAGGATGCGATCGCTGCGCCAGTCCTTGGCCAGCTCCACCGCCGAGCGCACCAGGTGGCCCTGGTGCTTGTCGAGCTTGGCCTCGAAGCGCTCGAACAGCGTGAAGGCGTCCGCCGTGCCGCCGGCGAAGCCGGCCAGGATGCGGTCGTGGTGCAGGCGACGCACCTTGCGGGCGGTGGCCTTGATGACGATGTTGCCCAGCGTGACCTGGCCGTCGCCGCCGAGGGCGACGCGCGTGCCTCGACGGGCCGAGACGATGGTGGTGCCGTGGAAGTCGGTGTTCATGGCGGGCGCGGCGCGGGCCGCGCGGGGAGGGAGAGGCTGGCTCAGGCCGGCAGGGTGACGATGGAGGCCACGCCGCCGAGGTTGAGGAGTTCGAGCAGGGCCGCCACCAGTTCGTTGGGACGCAGCAGCCGCACGGTGCGACCCGCGCGTGCCATGGCGGAGACGCGGTTGGCGAGCTGGGCCGCGCAGACGAAGTCGAGCCGCTCGAGCAGCGAGAGGTCCACGTTCACGTAGTCTCGCTCGCTGGCGAAGCGGTCGAGCGCGGCGAGCTGCGGGTCCTCGGCACCGGCCATCACGCCCGTCAGCACCAGCGCCTCGCGCCCGGAATAGCGCGGCTCGTTGCGCCGCTCGTCGGACAGGGAGGACTGGGGCGCCTGGGGCATGAGCAGCGGCTCCCAGGCGGGCGCGGGCATGTCGGTGGCGAGCGCGGCTTCGAGTGCGGCACGCTCGAAGCCCGACTGGTCGTCGGTGACGCGGTGCACCGTCAGCAGCAGGTCCCAGCAGGCGCGCCGGGTCGGCTCGATCTCGAGCGCGCCGCGCAGCAGCCGCTGCAGGTTCTCGTGCCCGGAAAGGATCACGCCATTGCCGGCCGAAAGCAGCTCCGCGAGGGTTTCGTGCAGCAGCCGCACGCCGGCCACCTCCACGCCCGACAGCCGTGCCACGTCCAGGTGCACCAGCGTGTGACGCGCTGCCGCCGCCCGCAGCCGGGCGATGTGGGGGACGACCGTGCTGTCGAGCACGCCCGCCAGGGCGATGCAGGCCGCGCCGCCGGCGCGCAGCGCCTCGGGCAGCCCCGATTCGCGCCGCTTGCGCTCGCGCTCGTGGGGCGGGTCGTCGCCGAAGGCGGCGGCGTACTGTCGCAGCCGGGACTCGTAGTCGCTCCAGCGGCCCTCGAGGCGCAGCAGGTCGAGCAGCATCAGCCAGGGGCGGCGGTCGGTGGTGCGGGCCGCCACCGCCTCCTCGAGCACGCGCCGCGCCTCGGCCGGATAACCGGCGGCGAAGCGCATGGCGGCACTCTCCACTGCGGGGTGCAGGCGTCCCCGGATCTCGGAGACTTCCATGCTGGAGGCATTCATCGTGCGGTGGACGGGGATGGCCCGTCAGGGCCCTGGAAGCAATTGCACAGGGTAACCGCCCGGGCAGCGGCGATCAAGCCGCTGTTTTGCAAGGAATCCGGCGCGACGTGCCGGCTCAGAGGCGGGTCAGGCCTCCGGCCGCCCAGGAAAGGGCCGCCGCGGCCACCATGCACAGCACCAGCACCGGGCCGAAGGGCTGGTCGTAGTGCAGCGCCAGCTCGAAGGCGGCCACGTAGCTCGCCACGCCGGTGGCCACCGAGACCGCCAGCGCCCTCTTCCAGCTGCGGCCCCATTGCCACGCCACCATCGAGGGCACGAACACGAGGCTGAAGGCGGCCATCACGCCGATGGTGGCGGTGGCCAGGGCGATGCCCGCGGCCACCAGCAGGTCGAACAGCAGGTGGTAGCGCTGCGGGGACAGGCCGCTGGCGCGGAAGAAGTCGGGGAACATGCGCTCGAGCAGCAGCTTGCGCGACAGCCACCGCAGCGTGGCCAGGGCCGCCACGGCGAAGCCCGCCACGCTCCACAGGTGTGCGGTGCCGGTGAAGTAGATCTGGCCGTCGAACAGCGCGTGGCCGAGATGGTCGGCGAAGGGCGCGTTGGCGAGCATCAGGATGGCCGCCCCCCAGGCGCCCACCATCAGCAGCGCGTAGCCGTTGTTGCCCGAGCGGGACAGCCAGGACTTGGCGGCAGCGGCGATGCCCGCCGCGCCGAAGCTGCCCAGCAGCACGGGCAGTTCGCGGATGGCCGCTGCCAGCGAGCCGGCCGCGGCCAGCTGCGCGAAGGCGAGCGCGGCCAGCCACTCCTCGCGCAGCCGCAGGTACATGCCCAGCAGAGGCAGCAGCGCCGAGAGCAGCAGCCCGGTGGAGAAGGGCACCAGGAACAGCGGGTCGTGGATGCCCAGGCCGCTCATCGCTTCGGCAGCTCCACCATTCGCGTGCACACCGCGTCCACGAAGCGGCGGTCGTGGCTCACCACCAGGAAGGCTCGCGCCGGATCGCGCGCCTTCAGCGCGGCCTCCAGCAGCGCCACCCCGCCGGGGTCGACGTTGTTGGTGGGCTCGTCCAGGAGCACCAGCGCGGCGGGCGAGGCGAGGCTCGCCCAGACCTGCAGGAACTGCAGCTGGCCGCCGGAGAGCTCGGAGAGGCGGCGCGCGAGCAGGGGACGGGCGGGCTCCGGCAGGCTCGCGGGATCCGCCCGGGTGAGCGCGAGCAGCTCCCGGCCCGACAGCGGCACGTTGTCCAGCGGCAGGGGATTCTGGTGCTGGTGCGCCACCTTCAGCCCGGGACTGCGCTCCAGGGCACCGGAGAACACCCGTGCGCTCCCGCCCACCGTGTTCAGCAGCGTGGTCTTGCCCGATCCGTTCGGGCCCCACAGCGCCACCACCTCGCCCGGTTGCACGGCCAGCGTGACCGGTCCCACCACGGGGTGGTCGTAGCCGGCCGTGACGGCATTCAGGGAGATGAGGGGGGCGCTGGGCAAGGCGTCACGATCCTAGCGCGGCCAGCATGCGGCGGATCGCCTCGTCGTACATCCCGAACAGGTCCCGGGACGCCTCGGTGCCGCCCACGGTGGCGGGCAGCATCACGGCGGGGACCTTGATGCGCTGTGCCAGCCACTCCGAGGCGGCGGGCGCGTGATAGGAGGCGCGCACGATCAGCCGGGCGGGCTCGGCCTGCTGCTGCTGCACCAGGTCGTTGAGGTGGGAGGAGGTGGGCTCCACACCGGGCTTGGGTTCCAGCGAGGCCACCTGGCGCATGCCGAGGAACTCGAACAGGTAGGAGTAGTTGCGGTGGTGCTGGATGACGCCCACGCCCTTGAGAGGCGCGCCCATCTCGAGCCAGCGTGCCGTGGCCGCGCTCCACCGGGCGGTGAAGTCGGCCAGCCGCCGCTTGTACTCGGCGTCGCCGGCCGGGTCGATCTGCGACAGCCGCCTGGCGAGCTCGTTGGCGCCGAGCTGGATCTGGCGCGGTCCCCACTGGATGTGCGGGTTGCCCACCGGGTGGACGTCGCCCATGGCGCGGTCGATCACCGTGGGCACCTCGATGCGCGGCACGTAGTTGGCCACCTCGAGGAAGCCAGGCCTGCCGAGCTGGATCTTGTCGTTGCCCGACTGGTTGCGCACCAGGGGCATCCAGCCCACCTCCTGCTCGGCGCCGGTGCACACGGCCAGGTCGGCCATGCGCGCGCGGGCGATCAGGCTGGGCCGCGCCTGGATGCGGTGGATGTCCTGGGTGGCGGTGGTGGCGACGTACACGCTGGCGCGCTCGCCGGCGATCTCCTTCACCAGCGAACCCCACTCGGGCGAGCAGGCGAACACCTCGAGGGTGGCATGGGCCGGCAGGCCGGCCGCGAGGCATGCCGCGAGGGCGATGCGGATCAGTGTCTTCATGGCTGTTTCCTTGTGCCGACCGCTCTAGAAGCGGTGCGCGCCGTGGGCGCCGAGGCTGTAGATGTACTGGAGGAAGACGATGTTGTCGGAGATCGTCTCGCCAGTGCCGGTGTCCTGGCGGGAGCGGTCGCGCGCGTACTGCAGGCGGATGCGGCTGAACTCGCTGGGGTTCCAGTCGACCATCGCCGTCCAGCGGGTGGGATTGAAGTCGGGCACCGCGAGATTCGCCGCGTTCGCGTTCAGGTTCACCGAGCCCGCCGAGAGGCGGTCGTAGCGCAGGCCCACGCGCCAGTAGGGCATGAACTGGTAGGCCCCCTGTGCGAACCAGCCCGACTGCTTGGCGTTGGCCGGATCCGTGAGCGCCAGGCCCGCGGTGTCGAAGGTGAAGTCGCCGTCGAGCTTGCGCTGGTAGTACTCGGTGACGAAGCGGAAGTTGCGGTATCTCGGATTGCCGTCGGGCGCCCACTTGTACACGAAGTCCGCGCCCGTCACGCGCTGGCGTCCGGCGAACACGTTCACCAGGCCCGTGAGGTCGTCGTAGTCGAACATGGGCACGCCCTCGTTGGTGGTGCGCTGGCGCAGGTAGGAGCCGCCGAGCTGCCAGCTGTTCGACACGCCGATGTCGCTGCCGACCTTGGCGAAGAACGCCTCCGAGTTCTTGCCGTTGCTGTTGCGCTCCACCTCGCCCATGCCGGCGAACTCCTTGCCGCGGCCGATCTCCGCGCCGAGTTGCACGAACACCGGCAGCGGCGCCACCCAGCGCAGCTGCACGCCGTCGTCGCCGTAGTTCTTGCCCAGGAAGGCGCGCTGCACCAGGGCTGCGTCGGTGAAGTCCCAGGCGTGGGCGTGCACCGAGTTCCAGTAGCCGATGCCGCTGAAGTAGCGGCCGCCCTTGAGCGTGGCACCCTTGCCCAGCGACAGGGTCTCGAAGTAGGCCTCCTCGATCTCCACCTCGTTCTCGGGCGTGAGCGCGGCCAGGAAGGCGCCGCGGAAGCGCGGGTCGATGTTGGCGGAGATGAACAGCTCGGACTCGCCCAGCGAGGCGCCCCGCGGCAGGATCTCGCTCGCGCCGCTGCCGTGGAAGCCGGTGATCTGCGCCGTGGGATCGTTGCCATAGCGGCCCCAGGTGCCGTTCAGGATCAGCGACACGGCCGGGTTGAAGGCGTTCTGGGAAGCGGGCCGCTGGGCGGCCTGGACCGCCGAGGTCTCGGCCTGGCCGGCGCTCTGCTCGGCGCGGCCGGCGGTGGACTCGGCCTTCTGGGCGGCGGTCCTGGCCTGGGCGGCCGATTCCTCGGCCTTGCGCGCGGAGGTCTCCGCCGCCTTGAGCTGGTCCTCGAGGGCCTTGATCCGGCTCTCGTAGTTGTCGCGCAGTTCCTGGATCTGGCGCCGGATCTGGTCGAGGTCGGCATTCTGTGCCGCGGCGATGGCGGGTGCTCCGAGCGCCGCGGCAAGGGCCGTGGCGACGAGGGTCTTCTGCATGGTTCACTCCCGATGGACACGAGGAAACGCGACGAACCCCCCTGGCGGGCGGCGCCGCGCGTCACGTCAGCGTTCGGGCGGTGGCGGTGGTGCGCGGGAGTGGAAGGCGGCGGCGAACGCGGGCCGCGTGCCGGCTGGAAGGGGGGCGGGATCGGGTCGGGCCCCCGCCACGGTACCATCCCCCGGGGCCGCGGCGATGCCGGCACCCTGCACCTGGGCGAAGGACAGGCAGTCGTCGCAGGCCTGGGTCTTCAGGCCCTTGCGGTGCTCGTGGGACGGGCCGTGCCCGGAGAGATGGGTGGCGGCATGGGCCACCCCGACCTGCTGGGCGAACACCAGCGCCAGCGCGAGCAGGGCGCGGGAAAGGAGGCGGCGCAGGCGGGTGTTCACGTTCGGGGTCTGCGGGATCGCCGCGAAGCACGCGGCGCGGGCCATCGGCGAGGCGCGGAGTCTAGTCCAAGGGATGCAACAGTGTAACGTTTGCGGCAGGCTGGTCTTGCCGCAGGCCGGGGCGCTCAGGCGTCGTCGATGGCGTCGTGCACGCCCAGGTGCTCCACGTCGCCCCAGTGCACCACCGTCCAGCGGCCGTCGCGCACGTGGAACTCGTTCAGGCTGGCGTTGAGCAGGGTGAAGGTGCGTGGCGCGTCGAGCGCCAGGCCGGTGGCGTGGCGGTACAGCACGTCGAGCGCGCCGCCGTGGGTGACCAGCAGCAGCGTCCGGCCGGGATGATGGGCGGCCAGGCGCGTGGCGGCACCGTTCACGCGCTGCGAGAACGTGCGCAGGCTCTCGCCGCCGTCCACGTCGTGGTCGGGATCCCGGGACCGGAAGCGCGCCCAGTGCTCCGGGTGGCGGGCCTGGGCCTCGGTGCCGGTGAGGCCCTGGAACACGCCGAGGTGGCGCTCGCGCAGGCCGGCGTCCAGGGCGATGGCGTGGCCGGTGGAGGCGACGATGCGCCGGGCGGTCTCCACGGTGCGGCCGAGGTCGCTCGAGTAGACGTGATGGATGGTCTCGGTGGCCAGGCGCCGGCCCAGGGCGTCGGCCTGGGCCTGGCCGCTGGCGTCCAGGTCGCTGTCGAGGTGGCCCTGCATGCGCCCGGCGATGTTCCAGGCGGTCTCGCCGTGGCGCACGGCGAGCACGCGGGTGATCACACCGTCTGGCACAGCAGCCCCTTGAGGTAGTCGCCCTCGGGGAAGGCGAGGGCCACGGGATGGTCGGCGGCGGCACCCATGTGGTGGAGGATGCGCGCATCGGCGCCCGCGTCCACGGCGGCGCCGGCGAGGATCTTCTGGAACAGCTCGCGCGGCACGCCGCCCGAGCACGAGAAGGTGAACAGCAGGCCGCCCGGGCGCAGCAGCTTGAGCGCCCAGAGGTTGATGTCCTTGTAGGCGCGGGCGGCACGCTCGGCATGCGCCGCGGTGGGCGCGAACTTGGGCGGGTCGAGCACGATCACGTCGAACTGCCGGCCCTGGTCGCGGAAGCGGCGCAACTGCTGGAACACGTCGACCTCGATGAGGTCGGCGCGTGCCTCGGACAGGTCGTTCATGCGGATGTGGCGGCGCGCCGCGGCGATGGCCTCGCCGGAGCTGTCGATGGCCGTGACGTGGGCCGCGCCGGCGGCCAGCGCGTTCACGGCGAAGCCGCCGGTGTAGCAGAAGCAGTCCAGCAGCTCGCGGCCCTCCGCCAGGTCGCGCAGCAGGGCGCGGTTGTCGCGCTGGTCGAGGTAGAAGCCGGTCTTGTGGCCGGAGCGCAGGTCCACCTGGAAGGCGAGGCCGCCCTCCTCGATGGTGACCGGGCCGTCGGGCTCGGGCCCGGCGAGCGTGCCCACGCGCGGCTCGAGGCCCTCGAGCGCGAGCACGTCGGCATCCGAGCGCTCGAACACGCGCTCGAGGCCGGTGGCTTCCATGGCCGCGCGGGCGATGGCGTCGCGCCAGCGCCAGGCCGCGGCGCTGGTGAGCTGCAGCACCAGGGTGTCGGCGAACCGGTCGATGACCACGCCGGGCAGTCCGTCGGCCTCGCCGTTGGCCAGCCGGATCGCGGCGCGCGGGCCGGGCTCCACCAGGAACTTGCGCAGTTCCACCGCCCGCCCGATGCGCGCGGCGATGAAGGCCTCGTCCACGCGGGTGCGCTCGTGCCAGTCCCAGACGCGGGCCTGGATCTGCGAGGTGGGGCTGAAGCCGGCCCAGGCCACGAAGCCGCCCTGGCCCGAGCGCACCTCCACCACGTCGCCGGGCCCGGGATCACCTTCGATGCGGGCGATGGCGCCGGAGAAGATCCAGGGATGCCGCCGGCCCAGCGACTTCTCGCGGCCGGGCTTGAGATGGATGCGCAACACGCTATTTCTTCCTTGCCCGCGGATGCGCGGCGTCGTAGACCCTGGCCAGGTGCTGGAAATCCAGGTGGGTGTAGACCTGGGTCGTGGAGATGGATGCGTGCCCCAGCAGTTCCTGCACGGCGCGCAGGTCGCCGCTGGACTGCAGCACGTGGGAGGCGAAGGAGTGGCGCAGCACGTGGGGATGGATCTTGGTGTCGAGCCCCCGGCGCAGGGCCAGCGCATCGAGGCGCTTCTGCACCGTGCGGTGGGCGATGCGGCGGCCGCGCGCGCCCACGAACAGGGCGGTCTCGTCCGGCGCCGCGCGGCGCGTCCGCGCGGGCAGCCAGGCCTCCAGCGCCATCGCGGCCTTCGAGCCCAGCGGCACCACGCGCGTCTTCGACCCCTTGCCGGTGACGCGCACCGTGCCCTCGCGCAGGTCCACGTCCACCGGATCGAGGCCCGCCACTTCGGCGAGCCGCAGCCCGGAGGAGTAGATCAGTTCGAACAGCGCCTGGTCGCAGAGCTCGTCGTCGCTCTCCGCCACGCCATCGAGCAGCCGCGCGGCCTGGTCGGGCGTGAGGCTGGAGGGCAGGCGCCTGGCCGAGCGCGGCGCCTTCAGGCCCGCGGCGGGATTGCGCGCCAGCACGCCTTCTCGCCCGAGCCAGCCGAAGAAGCCGCGCCATGCCGAGAGCTTGCGAGCCAGGCTGCGTCCGGAAAGGCCCTCACCGTGCAGCCGTGCCACGCAGCGGCGCACGTCGTGGGCGTCGAGGGACTCCACGGGGCGCGCGCCGGACAGGCGCAGCAGGTCGCGCACGTCGCGGCCGTAGTTCTCCACGGTGAGCGGCGAGAGCCGGCGCTCGCGGGAAAGGTGGGCGAGGAAGCCCTCGAGCCTTTGCGCCTGGAGGGGCGGGATCTCGTCGGCAGCCGCGGGCGCGGGGCGTCGGGTCACGAGGCCGTGGTCAGGGGCGCAGGAAGCGCGCCAGCGCCACGCTCACCAGCTCGCCGAGGCGCTTCAGGTAGAGCGTGCCCATCTCGGGGTAGAAGCGCTGCGCGTCCTCCGAGGCCAGGGCCAGAAGCCCGAAGGGCTGCTCGGTGCGCAGCGCCACGTAGGCGAAGGAGCGAAGCCCGGGACCACCCTCGCCGAACCACTCGGTGGTCTCGAACATGGCGTGGTGGCTGATGTAGGGGTTGGTGAGGCTTTCCGTGAACACACGCGCCTCGGGGCTCAGGGGCCCGAACTCGGGCCGCTGCCAGCCGCCCTCGGCCCACAGCCGCATGGCCACGTGGGGCACGGCGAAGTCCTCGCGCAGGTTGAAGTACAGCGAGGCGAGCAGGGCGTCGAGGTCGCGCGCCATCATCATCGCCAGGGTGATGCGATGCAGCCGGTCGATGATGGCGTCGTTCTCCTGGCCGAACTGCACCAGTTCGGCGAGCTTGTCCTCGAGCATGCGGTTCTTGTCGCGCAGCGTGACCATCTGGCGCTCGGCGATGGGAATCGCGCGGCCGCCGTGCGGGTGGGGCACGAAGATCGCGGCCAGCGCCTCGGCGTGGGTGTCGAAGAACTCGGGGTTGTCGCGCAGGTACTGCAGCACGTCCTGGGGTTCGGGTTGCATCGCGTTCCTGGGGTGTGGGTTCAGGCGGCTTGCCGGGCGTGGCCCGCCGGGTCGGGAAGTTCGATCTCGCCTTCGAACACGGTCTCGGCGGGGCCGGTCATGAACACGGGACTGCCCTCGCCGGCCCAGGCGATGGACAGGGTGCCGCCGCGGGTGTCCACGCGCACCGGGCTGTCGAGCAGGCCGCGAAGGATGCCCGACACCACGGCGGCGCAGGCGCCCGTGCCGCAGGCCAGGGTCTCGCCGCTGCCGCGCTCGTAGACCCGGAGCCGGATGGCGTGGCGGTCGAGCACCTGCATGAAGCCGGCGTTCACGCGTTCGGGAAAGCGCGGGTGCGACTCGATGGCCGGGCCCTCGGAGGCCACGGGTGCGGCCTCGGTGTCGGCCACCACCTGCACGGCGTGGGGGTTGCCCATGGACACCGCGCCGATCTCGCGCACCGCGCCGGCCACCTCGAGCGGGTAGGTGAGCGCGCGGGCCGGCGCGAGGAACGGGATGCGCGCGGGTTCGAGCACGGGCACGCCCATGTCCACCGTGACGCGTCCGTCGGCCTCGAGGCGCGGCACGATCACGCCGGCGGCGGTCTCCACCCGGATCTCACGGCCCGTGGCCAGGCCACGGTCGCTCACGAAGCGGGCGAAGCAGCGCGCGCCGTTGCCGCACTGCTGCACCTCGCCGCCGTCGGCGTTGAAGATGCGGTAGTAGAAGTCGGTGCCGGGCGTGCGCGGCGCCTCCACCACCAGCACCTGGTCGCAGCCCACGCCGAAGCGGCGGTCGCAGAGGCTGCGCACGGCGGCGGCATCGAGCGCGAAGGGCGCGCGGGTGGCGTCCACGACCACGAAGTCGTTGCCGGCGCCCTGCATCTTGGTGAAGCGCAGCCTCATGCCGGCGCCGCGGGCAGCGGCTGCAGGCGCATGCCCATCACGTAGTCGTCCATCACGAAGCCCTCGCCGATGTCCGCGACGACCTCGCGCTCGACGGCCATGCCGTTGCGCCGGTACATGGCGATGGCCGAGGCGTTGTTGCGGTTGACCTGCAACCAGAGGTGCGTGCATCCCCTGGAACGCGCCTCGCCGGCCACGTGGCGCAGCAGCGCGCTGCCCAGCCCCCGGCCGCGCAGGTCGTGGCGCGCGTAGAGCTTGTCGATCTTCATGTCGGTGGCGGTGGGTCCGGTCTCGTAGGCGGCGAAGGCGGCGAGTTCGCCGTCGAGCCGCAGCACGTCCCACCACACGCCTTCCTGCGCGAGCTGGGCGCGGATCGCGTCGGGGTGGTAGCGCTGGGCGAGCATGTATTCTATCTGCGCCATGCTGATGATGCTCGGGTAATGGCGCATCCAGGTGTCGCGTGCCAGCGCCACCAGAGCCGGGATGTCGCGCTCGTGCAGCGGTTCGATGAGGATGTCGGCCATGGCTTTCTCGTGAGGGGTCAGTAGATCCGCGCCTCGCCCTCGGGGCGGGTCTTGAAGCGCTTGTGCAGCCACAGGTACTGCTCGGGCGCTTCGAGCACGCAGGCCTCGATGAAGGCGTTCATGCGGCGGGTGTCGGACTCCACGTCCGCGCCGGGGAACCCGTCCCACTTCGGGTGGATGCGGATCACGTAGCCGCCGGGCTCCTGGCGGATCACCAAGGGCACCACGGCCGCGCCGGTGAGCCGCGCCAGGCGCGAGAGCACCGTGACCGTGGCCGCGGGAACGCCGAAGAAGGGCACGAACAGCGCATCGCGCGCGCCCAGGTCCATGTCCGGCGACAGCTGCAGGGCGTACCCGTCGCGCATGCCGCGGATGATGGTCTTCACGCCCTCCTGGCGCGCCACCATGCGCGCGCCGTTGAAGCGCGATCGCACCCGCACCAGGAACTCGTCGAAGTAGCGGTTCTTCTGGTGGGCATACACGGCCATGCCGCGGAACTCCAGCGTCATGCGGATGCCCTCCAGGTCGAGGGGGCAGAAGTGCGGCACCAGCCCGATGAAGCCGCGCTCGCCGGCGTTGCGCAGGTGCTCCAGGCCCTCCACGCGCACCACCGAGCGCAGCCGGGTCTCGGAGCCGAACCAGGCGATGGACCCCTCCACGAGGCTGCGGCCGAAGCAGCGGAAGTGGGCGCGCAGCACCCGCTCGCGCCAGGCCGGGTCGCGATCGGGGAAGCACAGCCGGAGGTTGGTGCGCGCCACCCGGCGACGCTCGGCGGACAGGGCGAACAGCAGCATCCCGAGGCCCGCGCCCAGTGGCGCGAGCAGCCGCACCGGCAGGAAGTGCAGCAGCCACAGAAGCGCGAGCACCGTGCGCACCGCGACGGTGGTCATGGCGCGCGCTCCGCGGGCGCCGGCGGCGGCTCCGCGCCGGCCGGCACCTTGTAGCGGTTGTAGCTCCACAGGTACTGCTCGGGACAGCGGCGGATTAGCGCCTCGAGGGCGGCGTTGAGCCGGCGCGCCCCCTCCTCGCCCGACAGGTCGCCCAGCACGGCGGACAGCTCGAGGGAGAAGCCGCGCCCGGCCGGCAACCGGCGCGCGAAGGCGAGGATCACCGCGCAGCCGGTGGCCCGCTGCAGCTTGCCCACCAGGGTCATGGTGTAGGCCGGCCGGCCGAAGAACTCGGCCCAGGCGCCCTCGCCGTTGCCGGGTACCTGGTCTGGCAGAAGCCCGACTGCCTCGCCGGCGCGCAACGCCCGCAGCAGCTGGCGCACCCCGCCCAGGGTGGTGGGGGCAAGCTTGCCGTAGCCGCGGGTGCGCCCGGCGCGCATCAGCGGCTCGAGCCACCGGAGCTTCGGCGGGCGGTAGAGGACCGTGATGGGCATGCGCAGGGCCGCGTACAGGGCCGAGACCTCGAAGCAGCCCAGGTGGGGTGTCAGGAACAGGATGCCGCGGCGCTCGGCCTGGGCGCGCTCCACGAGTTCCCAGCCGCGGGTCTCCACCACCAGGCTGGCGGCGCGCTCGGGGGAGCGGAACCAGAGCGCGGGCAGCTCCATCAGCCCCTTGCCGGTCTCTCGCACGGCCGCGCGGCAGATGCGCTCGAAGTCGCGCGGGTCGTCGGCGATGCCGCTGGCGGCCACGTTGTCGGTGAGCATGGAGGCGTAGCGCGGGGCCACGCGATAGACCAGCCAGCCGGCGAAGGCGCCGATCCGGTGCAGCACCGGGAGGGGGAGGCGGGAAATCAGCCGCAGGAGGGCTTCGAGCATCGCCGGGCGGCGACCTATCTGGGGGCCGGGTGGTTCTGCTATCCTGCCCGGCCTTTCAATCTGACCTGAACAGGGCCGGTGGCATGAGCGACTATCTCTTCACCTCGGAATCCGTCTCCGAGGGGCACCCCGACAAGGTTGCGGACCAGATCTCCGACGCGGTGCTGGACGCGATCTTATCCCAGGACAAGTACTCGCGGGTAGCCGCCGAGACGCTGGTGAACACCGGCCTGGTGGTGATGGCCGGCGAGATCACCACCGGGGCGGTGGTGGACTACCAGCAGGTGGCGCGCGACACCATCCGCCGCATCGGCTACGACAACACCGACTACGGCATCGACTACAAGGGCTGCGCGGTGCTGGTGGCCTACGACAAGCAGAGCCAGGACATCGCCCAGGGCGTGGACGAGGGCAAGGGCCTCGATCTCGACCAGGGCGCCGGCGACCAGGGCCTGATGTTCGGCTATGCCTGCGACGAGACGCCGCAGCTCATGCCGCTCGCCATCTTCCTGGCGCACCGCCTGGTGGAGCGCCAGAGCGAGCTGCGCAAGGACGGCCGCCTGCCCTGGCTGCGCCCGGATGCCAAGTCGCAGGTGACCGTGCGCTACGTCGACGGCAAGCCCGACTCCATCGACACGGTGGTGCTGTCCACCCAGCACGCCCCCGAGATGCAGCACGCCCAGATCCGCGAGGCGGTCATCGAGGAGATCGTCAAGCCGGTGCTGCCGAAGAACCTGGTCAAGGGCGAGGTGAAGTACTTCATCAACCCCACCGGACGTTTCGTGATCGGCGGCCCGCAGGGCGACTCCGGCCTCACCGGTCGCAAGATCATCGTGGACACCTACGGCGGCGCGGCGCCCCACGGCGGCGGCGCCTTCTCCGGCAAGGATCCCTCCAAGGTGGACCGCTCGGCGGCCTACGCGGCGCGCTACGTGGCCAAGAACATCGTCGGCGCCGGGCTGGCCAGCAAGTGCCTGGTGCAGGTGTCCTACGCCATCGGCATCGCGCGTCCCACCTCGGTGATGGTCACCACCTACGGCACGGGCAAGGTGAGCGACGAGCGGCTGGCCGAGATCGTCCAGAAGGAATTCGACCTGCGCCCCAAGGGCATCGTGCAGATGCTCGACCTGCTGCGCCCCATCTACCTCAAGACCGCCGCCTACGGGCACTTCGGCCGCGACGAGCCGGAATTCACCTGGGAGGCCCTCGACAAGGTGGAAGCCCTGCGCGCCGCTGCCGGCGTCAAGGCCACCGCCACCGCCTGAGCGCAAGAATCACCCTCGCAAGGGGTTTCCTGCCGTAGGTCCCTTCGCACGGAATCCCCTTCGCAAGGGGATTCCGTGGGGATTGTGTCCGAGGCCGGGCCAGACACCGGGTCGCCGGGGGAAAACCCCTTGCGACCCGGTTTGTTTTTCAGGCCCGGCGGGCGCGGCGCGGTTCCTCGCGCTGCTGGGGACGTCCGCCGCCCGGGCGACCGCCACGACGCGGCCCGGCGGGCCGTGCACTGCGTGGGGCCTGGGCCTCGGGCTTGAAGCGGCCTTCCATGCCCTCGATCACGG
Organism: uncultured Rhodocyclaceae bacterium; assembly: GCA_964641005.1. GTDB lineage: Bacteria > Pseudomonadota > Gammaproteobacteria > Burkholderiales. Next base: position 208 of record CAZXJW010000002.1, on the reverse strand, counting down.
CCACCGGCAGTCGCTGGGTGGTGAAGCGCTCGATCAGGCGGATCTTGCGCAGGTCGTCGGGCTCGGCGAAGGTCACGGCGATGCCGCTGCGACCGGCGCGGCCGGTGCGGCCGATGCGGTGCACGTACTCGTCGGCGGTCAGCGGCAGGCCGTAGTTGAAGACGTGGGTGATGGTGGGCACGTCGATGCCGCGGGCCGCCACGTCGGT
>CAZXJW010000001.1:35726-50580 GCA_964641005.1 uncultured Rhodocyclaceae bacterium | reverse complement strand
ACCTGCTGCTCGACATCCCCGGCCGTCGCCAGCCGTGGGCCATCGAGATCAAGCGGGGACGCGCACCCAGGATCGAGAAGGGGTTTCACCTCGCGTGCGAGTCGGTCGAGCCGGAGCGCCGGATCGTCGTGTACGGCGGCGAAGAGCGCTTTCCGCTCGCGGCAGGGATCGAGGCGGTGCCGGTGGGAGATTTATGTGCGGAGCTGTCGGCGAGCTGAGCTGTGCCGTGCGTATCCGGAGAAGCACGCGCGGCCTTACGACCATGAGATCCAGTTCGACGTGCCAGTTCCAGGTCAGAGCGAACTACACTCCACCGCAGAACGCATCAGAGCCCGGGGGTCAGACGGTGGCAATCGAAGGCGGTGACAACGGCACTCGCATGATCTTCGCGCGTGACGCCTCAGTCGACGTGCGACCGACGTTGTGCTGGGCCCTTCTGGCGCGCGCGCCCCGATGTTCCGGGCCGGTCGCCGCGATGGAACGAAGTTGCGCGAGAACGTTCTTGGCCGCCGCGGGTGTGCAGTGATGGCTCAACCAAGAAGGCTCGTAGCGATCATGAGCGCGGACGTGGCAGGGTACTCCCGCCTCATGGCCGATGACGAGCAGGCGACGGTAGCCGCTCTCGAGGCTGCACGCGAAGTGTTCGCCAAGCACGTGATGATCGAGGGCGGGCGAATTGTGGATGCGACGGGAGACTCGGTACTGGCCGAATTTCCGACAGCCTCGGGCGCAGTCACCGCAGCCTTGCGCATTCAAGCAATTCTCCGGGATGCCAACGCCGGGAGACCCGAACCCGCACGCATGCAGTGGCGGATCGGTATCAACCTTGGCGAGGTCCTGGAGAGGGAGGGCGCCCTCTACGGCGATGGCGTCAATGTCGCCGCGCGAATCCAGGGTCTTGCCCAAGTCGGGGGTGTGTGTGCTTCCGCGTCTGTCGCGGAGCAGGTCCGGGAGACACCTGATGCCCGATTCAGCCCCGGCGGAGAGCATTCGGTCAAGAACATCGAAAAGCCGATCCGGGTTTTCCACGTTACGCGCGAACTGCCGGGATCGAGTTTCCGCGCCGTTCGGACCAGGCGGCCTGTCGCTCTGCGGATGGGTGTCGGGGCGCTCGTTGTCGCCCTCGTTGCAGTCCTGGCGGTCTCATGGCAGGTCCAGCGCCAGCATGCCGCCACCGAACCTGAACAACGACCGCCAGGGGCAGCGGCTGATCCGGTCCTCTCGATGCCGTCGGGGCCAAGACTTGCCGTTCTCCCGTTCGTGAACATGAGCGGCAGTTCGCGGGAGGAATACTTCGCAGACGGCCTGACCGAGGACATCATCACGGAACTCGCCCGATTCCAGGACCTTAGCGTTCTGGCCAGGAACACCACCTACCAGTACAAGGGGAAGTCGGTCGACGTCGCCGATGTCGGCCGCAAGCTCGGCGTTCAGTATGTCCTCGAAGGCAGTGCGCGTCGCTCTTTCAACCAGGTCCGCATCACCGCCCAACTGATTGACGTCGCCACGGGCGCACACCTGTGGGCTGAGCGCTATGATCGCGACGCGCGTGACATCTTCCTCATCCAGGACGAGATCGCCCACCGGATCGCGGGCAGTATCGCCGGCGGGCGCGAAGCGGCGCTACAGCGGGATCAGCGGCGAAGCATCGAGCGAAAGTCCGAGAACCAGCTCCGTGCCTACGACTACATCCTGCGTGCGACGGTGATGCACGAATGGTGGGCACCGCACGGATACCCGAAAGCGAAGCGCGATCTTCTCAAGGCGATCGAACTCGACCCGGAGAATGCAAGAGCGCGCCAGACGCTGGCGTGGCAGATGCTGGTCGCATGGATCTTCCGTTACGAAGAGACCGACACCCCGCCGTCCGATATCAAGCGCAATGCAGTGCGCGCCGTCGAACTGGATCCCTCGAATGCTCTCGCACAAGCCGCTGCAGCGTTCGGGTACTACTTCGACAAGGAGTTCGAGCAGTTCGAACGGTCCGCGGATGCGGCGCTTCGTCTCGCTCCGAACAATCCCGAGGTCCTCGCACCGCTGTCCTTCCTGATCGCAATCCACGGCAACTGGGCGCGGGGTGTGCAGCTGGCGAACAAGGCCCGCGACCTCAATCCGGCCACGGCGGCCGGCTGGACCCCTTCAACCCTGTTCTACGACTTCCTCCGGCGCGGCATGTACCGCGAGGCCCTCGAGATACTCAAGGAGCACAGCAATCCCGGAATCGTGGAGAACCTGCAGAAGTACACGGCTGTGTATGCCGAACTCGGTGACCTTCCCCGGGCCAGAGAGTACTGGGAGAAGTGCAAGGCCATCGACCCCGAGTGGTCGGCGGACAAGCTCGACCGCCTCGGTCGCGACCTCTGGAGCTTCGATCCGGAGTTCTGGACACGTTACATGCGCAGCATCGCGAAGGCGGGATACCCTGCTGCGAACCGATGACTACACCGGCTCCCTGAACGCCGACCGCATGCTGTCGATCACCGGTTCCAGCAGGTAATCCAGCACAGTCCGCGACCCCGTCCGGAAGTACACCGTGGTCTGCATCCCCGGCTTGAGCGGCTCGGTGATGCCGGCCGTGGCCGCCTTGTCCACCTTCAGCCGCACCACGAAGGCGGACAGTTCCTGGTTGATGCGCACCGCATCGGCCGAGATGTACTCCACCGCCCCTTCCAGCAGCGGCATGGTGCGGCGGTTCCAGCCGGCCACCTGCACCTCCACCCGGCCGCCCGGGCGCACGTGGCGCACGTCCTTCGGCGCCACGGCGGCCTCCACGAACATGGCGTCGCCCGAGGGCACCAGCTCCATCACCGGCTGCAGCGCGCCCACCGAGGTGCCGGCCGACAGCGACTTCAGGTTCATCACCACCCCGTCCACGGGCGCGGTGATGGTGTCGCGCTGGATCTCGGTCTTCTGCGCCAGCAGCTGCTGCGAGAGCTGGAACAGCCGCTCGTCGCTCGACTTCAGTTCCTGCGACACGGTCTCGAAGAAGCGGTTGCGCAGCTCCGCCACGCGCAGCTCCAGCTCTGCCAGGCGCTGGTCGGCGCGCAGGCGGTCGGCCTCCAGTTCACCCAGGCTCGACTTCTCCTGCGCCTGGGCGCGCTGCAGGTCCAGCACCTTGTAGCGCGACACGAAGCCCTTCTGCTCCAGGTCCTGCTGCACGCTGAGCTGTTCGCTCACGATGGCCGCGGCTTCCTTCTGGGTCACGGCGCGTTCGCCGAGCTGGGCGCGTTCCTGGCGGATCAGCACGGCGCTGCGGCGCATGGCCTGCTCGGCCTCGTCCAGCGCCAGCCGGCGGTTGCGGAACACCGCCTCCTCCTGCTTGAGGATCTGGGCCACGCGCGCATCGGTGCGGCGGGCATTGAGCTCGCCCGGAAAGTCCACCCGCGCGGCCAGCACCTGCTCGGCGCGCAGCCGCGCGTTGCGGGCGTGCTCGGAGTCGTGCTGGTAGCGCACCGCCTCGTAGGCCGCCAGCCGGCCGGGTTCGGTGATCTCCAGCAGCGCGTCGCCTGCCTTCACCGCGGCGCCGTCGCGCACGTACACCGTGCCGATCACGCCGCCCCGCGGGTGCTGCACGGCGATGCGGTCGGTGCGCACCTTCACCACGCCCTCGCTCACCACGGCGCCGTCCAGCGGCGCCAGCGCCATCCAGGCGAAGCCGCCGCCCACGAACACGGTGATGATGCCGAAGCCCCACCACAGGATGGGGCGCGGGTCGTCGGCGATGCGCTCGGGGGACCCGATGCGGAAGATCTTGTGGAAGGCGTTCTTCATGATGCTCCTCAGGCCGCCTGCGGGACAGCGGACGGCACGTAGCGGGCGAACACCTCGTTGCGCGGCGCGAAGGCTTCCATGCGGCCCTCGCGCAGCACCAGGATGCGGTCGGCACCGGCCAGCACCGAGGGCCGGTGCGCCACCACGAAGACGGTCACGCCGGTGGCCTTGAGCTCGGCCAGGGTGGCGGCGAGCATGGCCTCGCCGTCGCCGTCCAGGCTGGCATTGGGTTCGTCCAGCACCACGATGGGCGGCTCGCCGTACAGCGCGCGCGCCAGGCCGATGCGCTGGCGCTGGCCGCCGGACAGGTCGTAGCCCGCCTCGGTGACGGGCGTGTCGTAGCCCTGGGGCAGGCGCAGGATCATGTCGTGCACCCGGGCCCGCTTCGCGGCCCGGATCACGGCCTCCGGGTCGGGGTCGTTCAGGCGCGCGATGTTCTCCGCCACGGTGCCGGGAAACAGTTCCACGTCCTGGGGCAGGTAGCCCACGTGGCGGCCGAGCGCGTCGTGGGACCAGTTGGCCAGTTCCGCGCCGTCGAAGCGCATCGCCCCCGTGGTGGGCGCCCACAGGCCCACCAGCAGGCGTGCCAGGGTGGACTTGCCCGAGCCCGAGGGCCCGATCACGCCCACCATCTCGCCGGGTGCCACGCTGAAGGTCACGTTGGCCAGGATCGGCTCGACTCGGTTCGGCACGTTGAAGCCCGCCTGCTCGGCGCTCACCGCGCCGCGCGGCCGGCCCAGGTCGAGCTGTTCGGCGCGCTGCGCGGGCTGGGCGCCCAGGAAGGCGTCCAGGCGCCGGTATGCCGCGCGCGCCTCGGCGAACTGCGTCCAGGAAGAGAGCAGCATCTCCACGGGCACCAGGGCGCGCGAGGCGATGAAGGTGGCGGCGATCATCACGCCCGGCGAGGTGTGCTGCTCCAGGATCAGCCACGCGCCGGCGCACAGCATCATGATCTGCACGATCTGGCGGGTGAGCCGCGTGAGGCTCAGGGTGGCGCCCACCACGTTCGCGGTCATGGCCTGGCGGGCGAGCGATCGTTCGTTGAGCGCTGCCCAGCGCCGGCGCACGCCCGGGAGCATGCCCAGCGACAGCACGCTCTCTGCGTTGCGCTGGGCGCCGTCCACGAAGCGCGAGGAGGCGGCCATGTCGCGGTGCATGGTGTCCAGGGCGTCGCGGGACAGCTTCTCGTTCACCCAGCCCACCGCGAACAGGATCAGCGCGCCGGCCAGGGCGAAGGCGCCCAGCAGCGGGGAGAACAGGCTGATCACCACCAGGTAGATCGGCAGCCACGGCGCGTCGAACAGCGCGAACACGCCCGCGCCGGTGACGAAGCTGCGCACGGTGTAGAGGTCGCGCATGCCTTCCGGGTAGGGCGGCTGCTCGGGGCGGCCGCCCTGGGTGACCAGCGCGTCGAACACCAGCGGGCCCACGCGGCGATCCATCCACACGGTGATGACCACCAGCATGCGGGCGCGCAGGATCTCCAGCACCATGATGATGAGCAGCGTCGCGATCACGCCCACCGTGAGGTAGAACAGCGTGGACTCGCTGCGCGAGGTCATCACCCGGTCGAACACCGCCATCCAGTAGAACGACGGCGCCAGCATCAGCAGGTTCACCACGAAGCTGAAGGCCGCCACGGCGTAGAACAGCCGGCGATGGTTCCAGAGCAGTTCGCGCATGGGGTGTAAGGCGTCCAGGGTGAGGGCGGCGGGGAGGGCTGGCAGGACGAAAGCGGGCCCGCGCACGGCGCCTTCCAGATGACCTATCGGCATGGAAGGGCTTCCGCTTGAGCGACGTCCGCGGCAGATGCGCGGGCGCGGGCCTCGCCGGCCGCGTGGAGCCGCTCGAGCCGCGCGAGGTGCGGCGCGACGATCGGCGCCATGGGATGGTTGTCCGCCCAGCGCAGGCCGGCTTCGCGAAGCCGTGCCCGGGCGGTGGCGTCGGCCACCAGCGCCACGCAGGCGTCCGCCAGGGCGTCATGGGGCACGGCGTGGATGGCCTCCAGCAGGCCGGCGTCGGCCGTGGTGGCGGCATCGCATTCGGTCACCACGGGCACGCCGTTGGCGAGCAGGTAGGACAGCCGCACCGTCTCCAGGATCTGGGCCGCGTGGTTGTGGATGTTCACCACCAGCTTCGCGCGGGCGATGAAGGCGTCGCGCTCGGCGCCGTAGCGGCCGAAGAGTTCCACCACCCGCAGGCCGCGGGCGCGGATGGCGTCCAGGGCCGCGCGGCGGCGAGGGCTCATGGAGCCGTAAAAAAGCACGTCGATGTCGGGCTCGGCCGCCGGGACGATGCGCCGCAGCTGGGGCATCACGCCCAGCGGCACGTGCACGGCGGGCCGCTGCACGCCGAGCTCGGCGAGCCGGGCCACGTTGCGGGCGCTGTAGTCCCAGGTCTCGCAGCGTTCCACCAGCGCACGCAGGCCCGCATGCCACCACGGCGAGCCGGCGTCGAGCTGCTCGAGGTTGTAGATCACCGCGTGGCGCGGGATGTCCGCCACGGCGGACTCGCCCACCAGGTTGGATCCCAGGATGATGGGAATGGCGCCCGGCGCGATCGTGTTCCACGCCGCCGAGGCCTGGCGTCCGCAGGCGGCGATGGCGTGCACCAGGGTCTCGGCCACCTCCACGAACACGCCCGAATGGCGGTAGCCCGGCGGCGATATCACCACCACCTGGAAGTGCGCGGGCCGCTGGGCGGCCGGGGACTCAGTACTCACCGCCGAGGTTCTTCTTGCGATACCACTCGGCGAAACCGCCCTTCAGGCGCTCGGCCTGGGCGCGCACCGCCTCGGGGGCCTGCAGGCCGGTGCCGAAGAAGTACAGGTCGTGGCTGACGTGGTCGTTGTACCAGGCGTGGGTGGAGAACCACGCCCCATGGTCGAGCAGCGCGGTGAAGTCCTCGGCCACCAGGTTGCGGTAGTAGTCCACGCCCTGGGCCACGGTGAGCGGCGAGTCGAAGGGCGTGGAGTCGGACGTGCCGTGCTTCCTCCGGCCCAGCGAGGCGCAGGTCATGATCACCAGCCCGTCGGGCTTCACCAGCCGCAGCATGTTGAGCCACGTCTCGCGCCACTGGGGGTTGTGCTCCATCATCTCGCAGGAGATGACCACGTCGAAGGAGCGCGCCGGCGCGGCGTAGTCCTGGCCGGGGCAGACAACGTCCACGCCGTTGCCCGGTCCCACGTCGATGCCGGTGTAGTCGCAGTTCTCGAACAGCCCGCGCACCGAGCCGTTGATGTTCAGGCTGCCCACTTCCAGCACGCGGCGGCCCTTGAAGTAGTCGGGCAGGAAGGCCCGCACGTTCGACACGAAGAAGATCTGCTGGGGATGCGCCATGGTCCGCTCCTCAGGCCGCGGCGCGCTCGAGCAGCGCCACGTGGGGCTGCATGCGCTCGGGTGGCAGGGCGGGGGGCACGGCCACGGCCCACAGGTCCAGGGCGCGCCCGCCCTTCAGGGCCACCGAGCCGAAGCCCGCCTGCTGCAGGTGGCGGCCGAGGCTCGCGCGCGTGAAGCCGGTGCGGTGGGCCATGAAGGTGCGGCCGCGCTCGATCCACCAGGCGTGGCCGAACATCACGTCCAGCGCGGTGATCGGCGGGCCCTCCCGCCCCTCGATGCGGGTGCGCATCACCACGGTGTCGTCCTGTCCCTCGGCCACCAGCTTCGCCACGGCCTGCAGGTCGGGCAGCGTCACCAGCAGGAAGCCTTCCGGCTTCAGGACGCGTCGGAACTCGCGCAGCGCCAGCGGCACCTCGTGGGCGTAGAGATGTTCCAGGTTGTGCGAGGACCAGATGGCGTCCACCGAGGCGTCGGGTACCGCGTCCATGCGGGTGAGCGAGGCCACGATGTCGGGCTGCACGTTCGCGTCGATGTCCAGGCGCAGCTCGCGCCACTCCGGGGTGCGGAAGAAGCCCGGCAGCTTGTCGGGCAGGCGCGGGCCGCAGCCCACGTTGAGCACGGTCTTGGTCATGCAGTCTCCAGGGATCGGGTGGAGCCTTCGGGGAAAGCGGGCCGCGGTGCGGCGGCCAGCGCATCGCGCAGCCGCGCCACGGCCTCGGGCCAGCCGCCGGGTTCGCCCTGGCGGAAGATGCGCAGCCCCGGATACCAGGCGGTGGACTCGCCCTCCATCCAGCGCCAGTCGGCGGCGTAGTGCAGGATCACCCACGTGGGCACGCCCAGCGCGGCGGCCAGGTGGGCGGTGGAGGTGTCGGAGCTGATCATCAGGTCGAGCTCGCCCATGGCCGCGGCCGTGTCGGCGAAGTCGCGGGCGTGGGGTGCGAGGTCGAGCACGCGGCCCGGCGGAAGCGCCGGTTCCAGGTCGCGGCGGCCGTCGCCCTGCTGCAGCAGGCACCAGGTGATGCCAGGCACGTCGAACAGCGGCCGCAGCGGCGCGAGGCGCGGCGAACGCACGCGGTCGTTGGCCACCTGCGGATTGCCGGCCCACACCAGCCCCACGCGCAGCGAGCCGTCGCGCGGACCGAGGCGGGCACGCCAGGCATCGATGCGGTCGGCGGGGACGCGCAGGTAGGGCAGGGCGGCGGCGTGCAGCGGCGGCCCGCTCCGCGGGGTCGCCGTCGCGAGCGGCGACGGGGGCGCGGGATCTTCCAGACCCAGCCGCGCCGGCGCCGACAGCAGCGGCGCGTGCGTGTCGAAGGGTGGTGGCGTCTCGCCGGCCTCGATCACCGCCTCCACGCCCGGCAGCGTGGCCGCCAGCGCGCGCAGGCCGGCCTGCACTTCCAGGATGACGCGGCCGCCGCGCGCCGCCACGTGGGGCACGAAGCGCAGGAACTGCAGCGTGTCGCCGCAACCCTGTTCCCAGTAGAGCAGGACGCGGCGGCCCGACAGCGGCTCGCCCTTCCACTCCGGCTGCGGATAGGGACGCGGCTTGAGGTCGGGCTTGGCCAGCCGCCACTCGTACTCGCGGAAGCCCTCGGCGAAGCGGCCCAGCGTGAGCAGCGAGGTGGCGAGGTTGTAATGCGCCTGCACCTCGCCGGGCTTGGCCGACAGGATGGTGCGGTAGCAGCCGATGGCCGCCTCCACCTGCCGGGCGCGCTGCAGGGCCACACCCTTGTTGTAGTGCGTCTCGGGCGGGCAGTCGGGCATGCGCAGGGCGCGCTCGTAGCAGGCGGCGGCCTCGTCGAACTGCTCCAGGTCGTTGAGCACGTTGCCCAGGTGGCCCCAGGCTTCCGCGAACTCCGGTGCACGGTCCAGGGCGGCGCGGGCGCAGCGCTCGGCCGCGGCGAGGTCGCGCAGTTCGCGGTGCACGTCGGAGAGCAGGCTCAGCGCCTGGTGGTGGCCGGGTTGCAGGCGCACCACCTGGCCGTAGGCCTCGCGCGCGTCCTCCAGCCGGCGCGCGTTGCGCAGCAGGTTGCCCAGGTTGAACCAGGCGTCGGCGTAGCCGGGCAGCAGCGCCACGGCACGGCGGTAGGCGCGCTCGGCAGCGGTGCCGTCGCCGAGGCCGCGCTCCACCACGCCGAGCAGGCACCATGCGTCGGCGCGCGCGGGCGCCTCCAGCAGGGCCGCGCGCACCGCCATGCGCGCCAGGCGCAGGCGCTTGCGCTGGTAGAGCGCGAAGGCCTCCACGAGCAGCGCCGGCGGTTCGGATTTCTCCTGCCCGCTGTCCTGCGTCCCCCCCTTCAAGGAAGGGGGGACAGGGGGGATTTGCTTTCGCGAACCGCGCGACTGGCGCGCCGAAATCCCCCCCGGCCCCCCTTCTTCGAAGGGGGGAGCAAGGGCGGTGGGGGAGCTGGTGGTGAGTGACGTCGACTTCCGGGTGAAGCGCTTCTCCAGTTCGCGCTGCACCTCGGCCACCACGCTGCCCCAGTCACCCGTGGCGGGCTGGCGGAACAGACGCGTGCGCGGATACCACGGGCTGGTGGAGCCCAGCCCCCAGCGCCAGTCCGAGGCGTGCTGCAGCAGCACCCAGGTGGGCGCGCCCAGTGCCGCGGCGAGGTGGGCGGTGGAGGTGTCCGAACTGATCACCAGGTCGAGGCATTCCATCGCCGCCGCGGTGTCGGCGAAGTCCTTCGCCTCCGCACCCGCGTCCACGGTGCCGGCGGGCAGCTTCACGCCGGCGAGGTCACGGCGGCCGTCGCCCTGCTGCAGCAGCACCCAGTCGATGCCGGGCAGGGCCAGCAGCGGCAGCAGCGGGTGCAGGCGCGGCGAGCGCAGGCGGTCGTTCTTCACGTTGGGGTTGCCGGCCCACACCAGGCCCACGCGCGGGCGGCGGCGCTTGCCGAGGCGCGCTTCCCACTGCGCGCGCTTCGAGGCGGGCGCGGCGAGATAGGGCGTCTGCACCGGCAACGAGTGTTCGTCGATGCCCAGGATGCGCGGCACCGACAGCAGCGAGGCCCAGCAGTCGAAGGGCGGCAGTTCCGCCACGGGCGCGGCGGTGCCCGGGGCCACGGCACCGGCCTCCACCACCTCCACCACGCCGGCGATGCCGGCCGCGAGGCTGCCCAGGCCGGGCTGCACTTCCATCACCACCCTGCCGCCGCGCGCCACCACCAGCGGCACGAAGCGCAGGAACTGGATCACGTCGCCGTAGCCCTGCTCCCAGTGCAGGAAGATGCGCCGTCCCGCCAGCGGCTCGCCGCGCCACTCGGGCTGCGGGTAGCTGCGCTTCGGAGGCTGGCCGCGGGCGTGGCGCCACTCGTATTCGTCCAGGCCCTCGCGCACGCGATGGACCATCAGCAGCGCCAGCGCCTTGTCCCAGTGGGTGTCGGCGTTGTCCGGCTCGATGGCCTCGGCGCGCGCCAGGGCCTCTAGCTGGTCCAGTGGCTGCGCGGCGGCGGCCAGCGCCACGGCGAGGTTGCTCCAGGCGCTGCGGCTCCCGGGGCCGAGGCGCACGGCCTCGCGGTACAGCGGCAGCGAGGCCTCGAGGCGTCCGTCCTCGCGCAGCAGGTTGGCGTAGTTGCCGGCCATGTCGGCGAAGTCGGGCTTGAGCCCCAGGCCGTGGCGATAGGCCAGTTCGGCCATGGCCATGCGGCCGCGGCGACGCAGCGCCACGGCGTACACGTTCCAGGCATCCGGGCGGTCGCAGCCGGCGTCGAGGATCGCCTCGGCGCGGTCGGCGGCCGCGTCGTCCTGGCCGCCGTCCAGGGCCGCGATCACGCCCGCCAGCGCGGACTCGGTGCGCGCGCGCTCGGCGCTGCGCGTCGCGTCGGGTGCGACGATCTCGGTGATGCGCGACTCCCAGTCGCGCACGAAGCCGGCGGTGTCGAACAGCGGCGCGGCGTGGCGCGCGTCGGCCAGCCGCTGCGCGAGCGCGGCACGGCGCGCCGGGTCGCGTGCGAGGGCCACGGCCAGCGCCACGTAGGCGTCGGTGTCGGCGGCGATGCACTCCGCCATGCCGGCCGCCGAGAGCAGGCTCGCGCCCACGCGCGTGGCGAAGGTGCTGCCCGGCACGGTGATGGCCGGCAGGCCCGCCCAGAGCGCGTCGCTCATGGTGGTGTGGGCGTTGTAGGCGAAGGTGTCGAGGAACAGGTCAGCGGCGCGGTGGCGCGCCAGGTGGGCGGCCTTCTTCAGCCGCGGCGCGAACACCAGCCGCGCCGGGTCGATGCCGCGGGCGCGTGCCTCGCGCCGCAGGTTCTCCCGCGCCTGCGGGTAGCCGTCGATCAGCCACAGCACGCTGCCGGGCACGGCGGCGAGGATGCGCATCCAGGCGTCGAAGGCCGCCGGGTCGATCTTGTAGTGGGCGCAGAAGCTGCAGAACACCATGCCGTCATCCGGCAGGCCGAGCTCGGCGCGCGAGGGCGTTGCCGTGGCCACGGGCTGCTCGTCGTCGTTCACCTGGTAGCTGTGCGGCATGTAGATCAGCCGCTCGCTGTAGCAGTCGCGCTGCACGGGCGGAACCACCACCGGGTCCACCAGTGCCCAGTCGATGAAGGGCGCGCCCAGCGAGCCCGGGTAGCCCAGCCACGCCACCTGCACGGGGGCCGGCCGGTGGGCGAGGATCGCCGACCGCGCCTCGCGGGTGTAGCCCTTCAGGTCCACCAGCACGTCGATCTCGTCGGCGTGGATGCGCGCGGCGGCGTCGCGGTCGGACAGGTTGGCGAGGTCCACGAAGTGCTCGGCCTCGGCGCGGATGCGGGCGCGGTAGTCCGAGCCGTCCTCGGGGCCGTAGGAGTAGGCGAACACCTCGAAGCGCGCGCGGTCGTGGCGCTTGAACATGCCCAGCATCAGGTGGGCGGTGGCGTGGTCGTGGAAGTCCGCCGACAGGTAGCCCACGCGGATGCGGGCGTGGTGGCCCTTCCAGGGATGGTCGGCAAACGGGGTGATGCCGCGTGCCACGTACGCCGCGAAGCGCCGTGCGATGGCGAGTTGCTGGCGCTCGTCGATGGGGCCGGGGAAGGCGGTGAAGGGGAAGGGCAGGGCCGGGTAGGCGTCCGGATCGTCCTGCGCCAGGGCCGGGGCGAGCAGCTTGCGCGGCAGCTCGGCCACGCCGCGCCAGTCGCACAGCTTCTGGCGCAGCGCGAAGGCGAACACGAAGGCGCTCGGATCGGTGGCGAAGTCGGGAGCCGCGTGATCGAGGTAGTCCAGCGCCTCGTCGATGCGGTCCAGCCGCGCCAGCGCCGTGCCGAGGTTCACCAGCAGGGCGCGCTCGTGCAGGCCGAGGGCCTCCGCCTCGCGCAGCGCCTCCAGGGCGGCGGTGTTCCGGTTGATGCGCAGACAGTTGAGGCCGAGCTGGAACTTGACCACGGCGTTGCCTGGCATCAGGGCATCCAGGCGCTGGTACACGGCCGCGAGCGCGCGGTGGTCGCCGGCGCGCTCCAGCACATGGGCGCCCTCGAGCAGGAAGCCGGCGTGCCCGATGGCGTCGGGCAGGCGGCGGTGGAACAGGACCGAGGCCTCGTCGTGGTGGCCGGCCTCGCGCAGCGCGCGCAGCCAGGCCGCGGCGGCATCCAGGTCGTCGGGGGCGAGGGCCGCGAGGCGGGCGGCGGCCTCCAGGGCGGTCCCGGACTCGCCCGCGCCGCGGGCCAGTTCCAGCACCCGCTTCCAGGCGACGGCATGGCCGTCGTCGCGGGCCACGGCCTCGCGGTAGGCCAGCAGCGCCTCGGCGGTGCGGCCGGCGTCGGTGAGGGCGTTGCCCAGGTTGAACCACACGTCCGCGTGGGCGGCGTGGGTCACCAGGGCGCGGCGGTAGCTCTCGGCGGCGGCCGCGGGGTCACCCAGGGCGCGCTGGGCGATGCCCAGCAGGAACCAGGTCTCGCCGTCGGCGGGCTGATCGGCCAGGCGCTCGCGCGCCAGGGCCACGGCCTCGGCATGGCGCTGCGACTGGAGCGCCTGGAGCACTGCGGAAACCGCCGGGTCTGCCATAAGGGCCTGATCGAAAACGGGTCTCGGGGAGCGGCCCGTTGTTCTATCCACCCATGTTGCAAAGGCGAGCGGCCGCCGGTGAAGCCAGTAACGGCCCCGCCGCGGCGGCCTTTAGGGCCGGAGGGCGGGAATCGCCCTCCGGTGGTGCGCGCGGGACGCCCGCGAGGGGTGTCCCGCCGCAGGGTTACCAGCGGATGTCGTCGGCGTTGAGGCTGGTCACCCCGGTGAGGTTGATGCGCATGTCGGCGATGCCGTCGCCCGTGGTGTCCACGTTCAGCACGCCGGCGTTGAGGAAGGCCTTGGGAAGGCCGGTGCCGGTCTGAAAGTCGTTCTGAGTGGTCACGATCGTGCCGGCGGCGCCGCCGGTGATGGCGTTGAAGTCGAGCACGTCACCCGCGCCGGCGCCGGCGGCGAACCCGCCAATGGTGTCGGTGGTGGTGGCGTTGGACTGGTTAACCGCGGTGAAGATGAAGGTGTCGTTGCCGCTGCTGGCGGTGTAGTTGTCCGCCCCCAGGCCGCCGGTGATGCTCACGCCCACCGCGCCGTTGAAGACGAAGGTGTCGTTGCCGCCGGTGCCCACCACGGTCTCCACGTTGGAGGTGCTCAGCGGGCCGGTGCCCATCATCACCACCTGGTCGGCACCCGCCGAACCCACGACGCTCTCCACGCCGCTCACCGAAACCGTTCCCGCCGCGAGGAGGGTGACGCGATCGGTGGCGCCGGAGGTGCCCAGCACGGTCTCCACATTGCTCACCACGGCCAGGTTGCTGAGCATGGTGATGGAGTCCGCCGTGCCCGAGGAGCCGATCACCGTGTCCACCAGGCTCACGGCCACGGCGCTGTTGGTGCCCAGGAAGCGCAGGATGTCGCCGGCGCCGGCCGTGCCGGCCACCGACTCGATGCTGCTCACCGCGAGCGTGCCTTCCGAGAGCATGGTGATCGAGTCCGGGCTGGCCGAACCCACCACCGTCTCCACCTCCGAGACCCGCAGGCCGAGCACCGGGCCCAGGAGGTTGACCACGTCGGTGCCCCCGGAGCCGAGCACGGTCTCGAGCGCCGATGCCGCGATGGTGCCGGCGGCCAGCAGGCGGGCGATGTCACCCGCGCCGGCGGTGCCCAGCACCGTCTCGAAGGCGGAGACCGCCACGGTGCCCGGGCCGGCCATCTGCAGGACGTCGGTGCCGGCGGAGCCGATCACCGATTCGACCGAGGTCACGCGCAGGGTGCCCGCGGCCAGCAGGCTCAGGGTGTCGGTGCCCGCGGAGCCGAGCACCGTCTCCACGGTGCTGAGCGCCACGGCGCCACCGGAGAGCAGCGTGAGGACGTCGGCGCCGGTGTTGCCGGTGACGGTCTCCACCGCGGAGGTGGCCAGGGTGCCCGAGGCGAGCGTGGCGACGGCGTCGGTGCCGGCGGAGCCCAGCACGGTCTCCACCGCGCTCAGGGCCACCGTGGAGGCGGCGAGCAGGCGGGCCGTGTCGGCCGTGGCCGAGGTGCCCACCAGGGTCTCCACGCTGGACACCGCCAGGGTGCCGGAGGTGAGCATGGTGATGGTGTCGGCGCCCGCCGCACCGATGACCGTCTCGATGGCGGACACGGACAGCGCGCCGGCGGCGAGCTGGGTGACGGCGTCGGTGAGGCCCGAGCCGCCCGTGACCCGTTCCACCGCGCTCACGGCCATGGAGGTGGTGGCGCCCAGGAACACCGCCGTGTCGGCGCCCGCCGAGCCGATCACCGTCTCCACCAGGGAGGCGGCGACGGTGCCCGCC
>CAZXJW010000001.1:2414-35716 GCA_964641005.1 uncultured Rhodocyclaceae bacterium | reverse complement strand
TGCCGGTGGTGCCGGTGACCGAGCCGATGCTGCTCACCGCCACGGCGCCCGCGGCCAGGAGCGTAAGGCTGTCGGTCGCGGTGGCGCCGATCACCGTGTCCGCGCCTCCGCCGCCACTGAAGGAGAGGCTTCCCGCGGCGAGCAGGCGGATGGTGTCGGCCGAGGCGCTGCCCAGCACCGACTCGATTGCGGACACCGCGAGCGTGGTGGCGCCGGAGGTGAGCAGGCGCACGGCGTCGCCGGCACCGGCGGTGCCGGCCACGGTCTCCACGCTGCTCACGGCGAGCGTCCCGCCATCGAGCATGGTGACCACGTCGGCGGTGGCGGTGGAGCCCGAGCCGAGCACCGTCTCGATGGCGCTCACCGAGAGGGCGCCGGCGGCGAGCACCGCGATGGTGTCCGCCGCGTTGGTGGTGCCCACCACCACCTCGATGTTGCTGATGCGCACCGGCGTGGCCGCCGGGCTCGTGGCGAGCAGCACCAGGGTGTCGTTGCCCGCCACGCCGATCACCGTCTCCACGCTGGAGACGTGCAGCGTCTCGTTGGACAGCAGCTGGGCGATGTCCGCGCCCGAGCTGCCCACGAGCGTCTCGATCTCGCTGATGGCCAGCGTGCCGGCGGCCAGGGCGGTGGCGGTGTCGGCCGTTCCCGCCGTGCCCACCACCGTCTCCACCGAGGACACCGCCACGGAACCCGCGGCGAGCAGCTGCACGGTGTCGGTGCCGGCGGAGCCCTGCACCGTCTCGATTGCGCTCACGCTCAGGGTGCCGGCGGCGAGCATGCGCACCGACTCGCCCGTGGCGGTGGAGCCCACCACCGACTCGATGGCGGAGAGGTTGGTCAAGCCGGCGCCCAGCAGCGTGGCCACGTCGGCGGTGCCGGCCGTGCCCACGACGGTCTCGATGCCGGACAGCGCGAGGCTGGTGGTGCCCACCATGCGCGCCACGTCCACGCCGGCGGTGCCGAGCACGGTCTCCACCGCGCTCACCGCCACGGTTCCGGCGGTGACGAGGCGCACCGCGTCGGTGCTGCCGGCCGTGGCCACCACGGTCTCGATGCCGTTCACGGCGAGCGTCCCGCCCGCCAGCATCACCGCCGTGTCCGTGCCGGCCGTGCCGATCACGGTCTCGATCGCCGACACCGACAGCGTTCCGGCGCCGATCAGGGCCACGATGTCCGCCGTGCCCGCGGTGCCGGTGACCGACTCGATCGCCGATACCGAGACCGCCAGCGTGCCGGTGCCCAGAAGCGTCACGGAATCGGTGGTGGCGGCCGTGCCGATCACCGTCTCCACGTTGGACACCGAGATCGGCTGGGCGGCCAGCAGGCGCACCACGTCCCCGGTGATGGTGGAGGCGATGACGGTCTCCACGTTGGACACGGCCAGCGTGCCCGCGGCGAGCAGCCGCGCCACGTCGCCGGCAGCGGTGGAGCCCACCAGGGTCTCGATGCCGGACAGGGTGATGGTGCCGGCCTCGGCGAGGGTCAGCACGTCGCTGGTGGACGCGGTTCCGGTGACGGTCTCGACGGCGGACACCAGCAGGCTGGCGGGACCGGTTCCCAGGGCGGTCACGGCATCCGCGCCGGCGCTGCCCACGACGGTCTCCACCAGCGAGACTGCCAGGTTGCCGGCCGCGAGCAGGTTCACCACGTCGGCGCCGGCGCCGCCGGTGACGGTCTCGATGGCCGACACGGCCACGGTGCCGCTGGCCAGCAGGGCCACGGCATCGTTGGTGGCGGTTCCGCCCACCACGGTCTCCACCGCCGAGATGCTCAGGGTGGTCGGATCCACGGTGGCGCGGGCGAAGTTCACCACGTCGGTCCCGGTGTTGCCCACCACGGACTCCACCGCGGACACGAGCAGCGTGCCGCTGGCCTGCATGCGCACCGTGTCCACGCCCGCGGAACCCACCACGGACTCGAGGTTGGACGCCGACAGGGTGCCCGACGAGAGCAGGCGCACGGTGTCACCCGCGCCGGCGGAGCCCACGGCGATCTCCACGGCACTCAGGCCGATGTTCAGGGCCGCGGAACCGAGCACGTCCACGCGGTCCGAGGTTCCGGTGCCGCCGGTGACGGTCTCGATTCCGCTCACGGAGACGGTGCCTCCGCCCAGCAGCACCACGCTGTCGGTGGTGCCGCTGCCGCCCACCACGGACTCCACCGCAGAGAGCAACCAGGGTCCTGTGGCAGCACCCAGCAGCAGCACGGCATCGCCGGCGTTGGCGGTGCCAACCACGGTCTCCACGGAGCTCACGGACACCGTGGCCGCGGAGCCGCCGAGCAGGCGCAGGGTGTCTGCCGCGGACGAGCCGATGACGCTCTCCACGGCGGACGCGGCGAGCGTGCCGCTGTTGAGCATGCGCACCGCGTCGGCGGTGCCGGTGGTGGCCACCAAGGTCTCCACGCCGCTCACCGCCAGGGTCACGTCGGCCTGGAGCTGGGTGAGCGTGTCGGTGCCGGCGCTGCCGGTGACGGTCTCCACGGCGCTGACCGCCAGGCTGCCGGCGGCCAGCTTGGAGACCACGTCGGTGGACGCGGAGCCCACCACGGTCTCGAAGGCGGACACCGTCAGGCTGCCGCCGCCGATCTGGGTCAGCACGTCCGCGGTTCCCGTGGTGCCGGTCACCGTGTCGATGGCCGACACGGCCAGGGTCGTCCCGCCCACGAGGGTGGCCCGGTCGGTGTTGGCGACCGTGCCGATGACGGTCTCGATGGCGGAGACGGCCACGCCATCGGTGCCCAGCAGGCGCACCACGTCGGTGGTGGCGGTGGTGCCCACCACGCTGTCCACCAGGCTCACCGACAGGGAACCGGTGGCGGCGAGGGTCACCACGTCGGTGCCGCTCGAGCCCACCACGCTGTCGATGCGGCTCACCAGCAGGGTGTCGGCCACCAGCATGCGCACCGCGTCGCCGGTGCCCGTGCTGCCGATCACGGTCTCGATGTCGCTCACCGCCAGGTTCGCGCCGGCCAGCAGCTCGATGCGATCGTTGTTGGAGACCGTGCCCACCACGGTCTCGATGGCGCTGATGGAGTAGGTGAAGTTGGTGGCCAGCAGAGTGAGCACCTCGCCGGTGGCGGTGGTGCCCGTGATGGTCTCCACGGCGGACACGGCGAGGGTGCCGGAGCCGAGCACGTTCACGGCATCGGCGCCGGTGGTGCCGATGACGGTCTCCACCGAGGAAACGCCGATGGACTGGGCGGCGGCGAGGCGGATCACGTCGGTGCCGGCGCTGCCCAGCACCGTCTCGATCTCGGACACGGCGATGTTGCCCGTGCCGAGCATGCGCATCACCTCGGTGCCCGAGGTGGTGCCGGTGACGGTCTCCACGTTGCTGACGGCCAGCGTGCCGGCGGCCAGCATGGAGACCTGGTCGGTGCCGGCGCCGCCCAGCACCGTGTCGATGGCGCTCACGGACAGGCTGGAGGCGGCATCGAGGATCTGCACGGTCTCGGCGCCGGCGGTGCCGGTCACGGTCTCGATGGCCGAGACCTTGAGCAGTCCGGCCGAGAGCGTGGTGACGGCATCGGCGCCCGCGGTGCCCACCACGGTCTCCACGGCCGACACGGCCACGGCGGCCGCGTCGAGCAGGCGCACCAGGTCCGTGGTTCCGGTGGTGCTGCCCTGCACGGTCTCCACCGCCGACACGGCCACGCTGCCGCCGGCGTAGAGCCGCACCACGTCGGTGGCGTCGGTCGTGCCGACCACGCTCTCCACGCCGGACACCGCGAGGGTGCCGGTGGCGAGCAGGGTGGCCGTGTCGGTGCCCGCGCTGCCCAGCACGGTCTCCACGGCGCTCACGTTCACGCTGCCCGCGCCCAGGAGAGTGATGCGGTCGGTGTTGGCGGTGGTGCCAGTGACCGAATCCACGGCGCTCACTGCCAGCGCGGTGATGTTGTCGAGGGCGACCGACTCCACGCCGGCCGTGCCTACCACGGTGTCCACGTCGCGCACCTGCAGCGTCTCCGCCGAGGCGAGCAGCTGGACGATGTCGCCGGGGCCTGTGGTGCTGCCGATCACCGACTCGAGGTTCGACACCACCAGCGTGCCGGTGGTCATCATGCGCACCAGGTCGCCGCCGGTGGTCAGGCCGACGACGGTCTCCACGTTGCGAACCGACAGCGTGCCGGCCTCCATCAGGGTGATGGTGTCCACGCCGGCCGAACCGGTCACGGAGGCGATGGCCGAGACGGACACCTGGTCCGTGCCCAGCAGGGTGAGGTTCTCCACCGCGGCCGAGCCGATCACCGTGTCCACGGCGGAGGTGGCAATGGTGGTGCCGGCCAGCAGGGTCACGGACTCGAGGGCGCCGCTGCCCAGCACCGTCTCGATGGCGGACACGGCCGTCGCGCCGGCGCCGAGCAGGCGCAGCACGTCGGCGGCCGTGGTGGAGCCGGTGCCGATGACGGTCTCCACGGCCGTGGTGGCGAGCGTGCCGCTGCCCAGCAGCGTGGCCACGTCGTCGGTGGCGGCGGATCCGAGCACGGTCTCCACGTTCGACAGCGACAGGCTGCCGCCGCCGATGGCGGCGATCACGTCGGTGGTGGCGGTGGAGCCGAGCACGGTGTCGATGGCGGACACGGAAACCGCCAGGCTGTTGGCGCCGAGCAGGCGCAGCACGTCGGCGCCGGGCTCGCCCGAGCCCACTGCGGTCTCGATGTTCGACACCCCGATGCTGGTGGCGCCGAGGAAGGTGACCGAGTCGCCGCTGGCGCTGGAGCCGATCACGGTCTCGATCTCGCTCACGGCCGTGGTGCCGGCCTGCAGCAGCGTCACCGCCTCCACGCCCGCCGTGCCGATCACCGACTCGACGCTGGACACCGCGATGTTGCTGCCGGACAGGACCACCACGGTGTCCACGCCGGCGCTGCCCAGCACCGTCTCGATGGCCGAGGCGGACAGTGTGCCCGCGTCGAGCAGGCGCGTGACCTCGCCGGTGGCGGTGGTGCCAACCACCGACTCGATGGCCGAGACGGCCACCGTGCCGGAGCCGAGCATGCGCACCGCGTCCGTGCCCTCGGTGGTGCCGGTGACGGTCTCCACGTTGGAGATCGCCAGGATGCCGGTGTTCATGAGCACCACCGTGTCGGCGCTGGCGGAACCGAGCACCGTGTCCACGGAGGACAGGGAGAGCGTCGTGCTGGCGGCGGCCAGCAGCCGCACGGTGTCCCCGGCACCGTCGGTGCCGCGCACCGAGGCGACGTTGCTCACGGCCACGCTGCCCTCCACCAGAAGGGTGACCGAATCGGTACCCGAGCCCGCGCCCACCACGGTTTCCACGGCGGAGACCACCAGTTCGCCGGCGGCGAGCGCGGTGACCGTGTCGGTGGCCGCCGAGCCGATGACGGTCTCGACGCGCGAGACCGACACGGCGCCTGCGCCGGCCAGGTTGAGGATGTCGCCGGATCCCGCGGAGCCGATCACCGTCTCCACGTTGCTCACGGACAGGAAGCTGTCGTTGTCCAGCACGCGGACCACGTCGCCCGCGGCCGTGGTGCCGGCCACGGACTCGACGCCCGAGACCACCACGGTGCCCGAGGCGAGCATGCGCACGGTGTCGGAGGTGGCGCCGGTGCCCAGCACCGTCTCCACGGCCGACACGCCCACGGTGGTGCCGCCCAGCAGGGTCACGGTGTCCGTGGTGGCCGCCGTGCCGATCACGGACTCCACCGCCGACACGGCCAGCGTGGCGTCGGTGAGCATGGTCACCGTGTCGGACGAGCCGAAGGTGCCGGTCACGGTCTCCACGGCGGACACGGCCAGCGCGGTGGCGGCGCCGGTGCCCAGCATCCGCACGTTGTCCGAGCCGGCCGAGCCGGTCACGCTCTCCACGTTGCTCACGCTCACGGTGCCGGCGGCGAGCATGTTCACGGTGTCGGTGCCGGACGAGCCGAGGACCACGTCCACGTTGCTCACGCCGAGGCTGCCGGCGGCGAGCAGGCTGATGGTCTCCACCGAACCGGTGCCGACCACCGACTCCACGTTCGAGACCGCGAGGCTCGCGCCCGAGATCATGGCGACGGTGTCGGCCGAGGCCGTGCCGATGACGGTCTCCACGTTGCTCACCGAGAGCGTGGTGGCGCCGGAGGCGATCATCCGGGCGGTGTCCGCGTCCAGCGTGCCGGTGACGGTCTCGACGGCCGACACGGTGATGCCGCCGCCGGCCAGGATCTTCAGGCTGTCGGCCGTGCCGGCTCCGCCGATCACGGTCTCCACGTTCGAGACGCTCACGGCCACGTCGGTGCCGAGCAGGCTCAGCACGTCGGTGCCGCTCGCGCCCACCACGGTCTCGATCTCGCTGACGGCCAGGGTGCCGGAGGCGAGCACCCGCACCACGTCGCCCGCGGCGGTGAGGCCCACCACGGTCTCCACGCCCGAGACCACCACGGTGCCGGCGGCCAGCAGGCTGAGCACGTCGGCGGAGGCCGAGCCCATCACCGTCTCGATGGCGGACACGGACAGCGCCTGGTTGAGCATCGTCACCGTGTCGGTGGTGGCGGTGGTGCCGATAACGGTCTCGAAGGCCGACACGGACACCCCGGCGCTCGCCAGGGACAGCACGTCGGTGGTGCCGGTGGAGCCGATGGCGGTCTCCACGGCGCTCACGCGCAGCGTGCCCTCGTTGAGCATGCGCACCGAGTCGCCCGCGGCGGTGGTGCCGATGACTGTCTCGGCGTTGCTGAGCGCGATGGAGCCGGCGGCCAGCAGGCGCACGATCTCGGCCTGGTCGGTGGTGCCCACCACGGTTTCCACCGCCGAGACCGAGAGCGTGGTGCCGGCGGCGGCGAGCACCGACACCACGTCCGTGGTGCCGGTGGTGCCGGTGACGGTCTCGATGGCCGACACGACGATGGCGCCGCCCGAGAGCATGGCGAGCGCGTCGACGCCGCCGGTGCCCACGACGGTCTCCACGCCGGAGACGGCCAGCGCCCCGGACGCCAGCAGCGTGACCGCGTCATCGGTGGCGGCACTGCCGCGCACCGTCTCGATGGCGCTCACGGCCACGCTGGCCGAGCCGCCCGAGACGATCTGCAGCACGTCGGTGGTGGCAGCGGTGCCGATGGCCGTCTCGACGGCGCTCACCGCCAGGGTGCCGGCGGAGAGGTTGCGCACCACGTCGGTGGTGGCGGTGGTGCCCACCACCGTGTCCACGTTGGAGACCGACACCGTGGCGGTGTCGAGCAGCTGCACCACCTCGGTCGAGCCGGTGGTGCCGATGGCGGTGCTCACCAGGTCGATGTTCAGGGTGCCGCCGGCCAGCATGCGCACGGCGTCGCCGCCACCCGAGCCGATCACCGTGTCCAGGGCCGAGACGGCCAGGGTGTCGGCGGTGACCATGGTCACCACGTCGGCGTTGCCGGCGCCCGAGCCGATCACCGTGTCCACGGCGCTCACCACGAAGGACGAGCCCGCGGCGATGGCGCGCACCACGTCGGTGGTGCCGGCGGTGCCGATGACCGTGTCGATGGCGCTCACGGCGAGCGTGCCGCCGGCGAGCATGGTCACCGTGTCGGTGCCCGCCGCGGTGGCCAGCACCGTCTCCACTGCCGACACGGCGATGTTCTTGTCCTCGGCGCCCAGCAGGGCCAGCACGTCGGTGCCGGCGCTGCCGATGACCGTGTCGATGGCGGAGGCCGACAGCGTGCCCGCGGCCAGCAGGCGAGCCACGTCCACGCCCGAGCCGCCCACCACGCTCTCCACGTCGGACAGGGCCACGGGCGAGCTGGAGAGCAGGTTCACCACGTCGGTGCCGGCGCTGCCGGTCACGGTGTCGACCTCGGCCACGTTCACGGTGACGCCGCTGCCCAGCAGGACGATGCTCTCGGTGCCCACGGTGCCGAGCACGGACTCGATGGCCGACACGCGCACGCTGCCGCCGAGCACCGTGACGGTGTCGTCGGTGGCGGCCGTGCCGATGGCGGTCTCCACGTTGCTCACGGCGAGGCCGGAGCCGCCGAGCTGGGTGACCACGTCGGTGCCCGAGGAGCCGAGCACCGTGTCCACGTTGCTCACCAGCAGCGTGGCGGCGGAGAGCATCTGGACCACGTCGGTGCTGGCGGTGCCGCCGATCACCGACTCGATGGCGCTCACGCCCAGCGTGCCGGCGGCGAGCAGCTCCGCCGTGTCGGCGCCCGCGGTGCCGATCAGGGTCTCGATGCCGTCCACGGTGATGGTGCCGGCCGCGGCCAGGGTCACCACGTCGCCGCCGGCGGAGCCGGAGACGGTCTCGACGGCCGACAGCAGCACCGCGCCGCCACCGATCAGGCGCACCACGTCGCCGGTGTCGGTGGTGCCCTGGACGGTCTCCACGTTGGTGACCGACACGGACACCGATGCGTTACCCAGCATGATCACCGTGTCGCCGGCCTGGGTGCTGCCCTGCACCTGCTCGATGGCGCTCACCGAGATCGAGGAAGGCGCCATGAGGCGCACGATCTCGCCCACGGCCGTGGTGCCCACCACGGTCTCCACGCCGCTCAGGCTCACGGTGGGTCCGGAGCCGAGGATGGTGACGGCATCGCTGCCGGCCGAGCCGATGACGGTGTCCACGGCGGACACGCCCACCGCGCCCGCGGCGAGCAGGCGGATGGCGTCCTGGCCGGCCGAGCCGACGACGCTTTCCACGGCCGTCACGGCCACGGTCCCGAAGCCGGCGAGGTTGACGGTGTCGGTGGTGCCGGCGGAACCGGTCACCGTCTCCACCAGCGACACCAGCACGGCGTTGTCGTCGGAGAGCATCACCACGGCGTCGGTGCCCACCGAACCGATGACGGTGTCGATGGCGGACACGCTCACCGCCGCACCGCCGAGCAGGCGCAGCACGTCGGTGGTGGCGGCCACGCCCACCACGCGGTTCACGTCGGACACCACCAGGGTCTGGGTGGCGAGCAGTTCCACGTTGTCGCCGCCACCGGCGGCGCCCAGCACGGTCTCGATGGCGGACACCGACACGGTGCCGGCGCCCAGCAGGCGGGCGCTGTCGGCGCCGCCCGAGGTGCCCACCACGGTGGCCACCTGGGTCACCGCCAGCGCGGTGCCGCCGGGCAGGGCGGCGAGCAGCTGCACGGCATCGGTGCCGCCGGTGCCGGCCACGGTCTCGATGGCGCTCACGTGGAACACCGCGTCGCCCGAGAGCAGGGTCAGGCTGTCGGTGCCGGCGGAGCCGACCACCGTCTCGGCCTCGCTCACCGCGAGGCCACCTGCGGCCAGCATGATCACCGTGTCGCCGGTGCCGGTGGTCGCGAGCACCGTGTCCACGTGGCTCACGCGCAGCGTGTCGCCGGCGTCGATGAGCTGCACCACTTCCGTGGTGGTGGTGGAACCGAGCACCGTGCCGATGGCGGAGACGGACACGGCCACGGAACCGGTGCCGAGGATGCGCACGGCGTCGTTGCTGCCCGCCACGCCAACCACGCTTTCCACGGCCGACAGCGCGATGGCGCTGTCCTGCAGCAGCGTGACGGCGTCGGCCGTGCCGGCCGTGCCCGTGACGGTCTCGATGCCGGAGACGATCACGGCGGTCTGGCCCACCAGGGTGATGGTGTCGGCGGACGCCGTGCCCAGCACGGACTCGATGTTCGACACGGAGACGTTGCCGCCGCCGAGCGAGCGCAGCACGTCGTCGGTTCCGGTGGAGCCCACCACGAGCTCCACGGCGGACACCGTCATGGTGGCGTCGGTGTCGAGGAAGCGCACGGTGTCGCCCGTTGCGGTGGAGCCCGTCACGGTCTCCACGGCGCTCACGTCGAGCGTCTGGGCGCCGAGCAGGCGCACCTGGTCGCCGGCGTTCCCGGTACCCACCACGGTGTCGACGCGGGAAAGCGCCATGCTGGCCGCTCCGGAGGCGAGCAGCGTCACGCTCTCGGCGCCCGCGACCCCGATCACGGTCTCGATGTTGCTCACGGCCACGTTCTCGGCCGCGAGCAGTGCCACGGCGTTGGGGGAGGCGGTGCCCACGACCGTCTCGATGGCGGACACGCGCAGCGTTCCGCTGCTCAGCACCGTCACGGTGTCGGTGGTGCCGGTCGACCCGATCACGGTCTCGACCGCCGAGACCGCCAGCGCCGCGTCGGCGAGCAGCGCGACGGTGTCGGTGCCGGAGGAACCGAGAACGGTCTCGATCCCGGAGACGGACAGGCCGCCGGCGCCGAGCATGGCGACGATCTCGCCGCTGCCGGCGGTGCCGGTGACGGATTCCACGTTGCTCACCCGCAGGGTGCCGTAGGTGCCCAGCAGGGTGACGGCGTCGGTCTCGGCCGCGCGGCCGAGCACCGTCTCCACCGCGCTCACCGACAGGTCCGAGGCCCCGCTGCCGAATTGCACCGCGATGTCGGCGGTGCCGGTGGAGCCGACCACCGTCTCCACGCCCGAGACCGAGATGTCGCCCCCGGTGAAGAGCAGGTTCACCGCATCCGTGGTGCCGCCGGTGCCCTGGACACTGTCGTTGCCCAGAATCGTCATGCCGGCCGTGACGGTGTAGATGGTCATGCTCTTCTCTCCTGGAATCTCGCGACTGCAACGGGACGGCAGGGGCCGCCCCGCAAGGGGTTCGTCGTGCGCTGCATGGCGCCGGGGACTGCAGGTCCTGCGGGCTTTCACGTCGGGCTTCGTGACGCGCGGCCTGCGAGAGGACGGGAAACTGCGGGGAGGGCGGGACGGGACCGGGGCGCGCGCGAACGCACGCGCGGCAGGCCCCCGCCACCACCGCTCCTTGGCAGACGCGGTAACGGCGGGAACACCGTTTTCTTGAGTTTCGGAGCGGGCACCGGGACCGGTGCACGTTGCGCTTCAAGGACTTGCGCGAGAGGGGCGATCGAGCCCGCGTGTGCGTCCACCGATTGTCCGGTCGGTGGAGTCCGGGTAAACTCCGCGCCCTCCGTGGGGACGTAGCTCAGCTGGGAGAGCGTCGCGTTCGCAATGCGAAGGTCGGGAGTTCGATCCTCCTCGTCTCCACCATTTTTGAATCGATGGCGCCGCCAGCGGCGGCATCGCAACCGGAGGCAGCCATGAAGAGACTTCTCGAGGGTTTCGTCGCATTCGGCCTTGCCGCAGTCGCCGCCGTGGCGTGGGCAGCGCCCGACTGCTGCAGCGGCATCGAGTGCTGCCTGCAGATGCTGGCCTGCTGCTTCTGAGCCGGGTCGCGGCCCCGGCGGGGCCGGCGCGAAGGGCACCCTTGGGTGCCCTTTTTCGTTTCACGGGTTCCCGCAGCCCACGGGCCTCGGGGATGCGGGTTGCCGGTCGTGGCCGCGATCGGGCGGCCCGCGCCCGTCAGTGCCCGCCAAGCGCCGCGATGCGTCCGGCCAGGTGCGAGCGCACCGCCGCCGACTCCGAGAGCCCCAGCGCCGTGCCGTAAGCCGCGCGCGCCGCGGCGAGCTCGCCCGCAAGCGCCGCGAGGTGGCCGCGTGCGACCCAGTACGGCTGGTAGGCCGAGAGAGCCCGCTCCGGCAATCGACCGAGCACGTCCAGCCCGGCCTGCGCACCCCGCGCCTCCCCTGTCGCCACCGCCTGGCCCACGTAGGCCCCCAGCGTCGGCGCCAGCGCCGTGAGCCGCTCGTACAGGTGCGCGATCGCATTCCACGGCACCTGGCCGGTGAACGCGCGCTGGCAGTGCGCCGACTGGATCGCGGCCTCGAGCTGGAAGTGCCCGGGCGTGCGCAGCGCCGAGGCCTCCCACAGCAACCGGTCCGCGGCGCGGATCGCCGCGAGGTCCCAGCGCGTGGTGTCCTGTTCGTGCAGCGGCACGAAGCGGCCCTCGCCGTCGCGCCGTGCGCCGCTGCGGGCCTCGGTGAACATCAGCAGCGCGAGCAGCCCGCGTGCCTCGGCGCTGTCCGGCAGGAGTCGGGCCACGAGGCCAGCGAGATAGAGCGCCTCCTCCGCCAGCTCCCCGCTGCCGCCCGCGAAGCCGTCGCCGGGGTCGCGGGCCAGGCCATAGGCCGCGTAGATGCCCTCGAGCACCGCATCGAGCCGTTCCGGCAGTTCGTCGGCAGCAGGTGTCTCGAAGCGCACGCCCGCCTCGCGGATACGGGCCTTGGCGCGCACCAGGCGCTGGGCCATGGCCGAGGGCGACACCAGGAAGGCGCTGGCGATGCGGGCCGCCTCCAGGCCCAGGACCGCCTGGAGCATCAGCGGCGTGCGCGCGCCCGCGTCGATGTCGGGATGGGCGCAGGCGAACAGCAGTTCCAGGCGCCGGTCGGGAATGCCGGACTGCTCGGCGGGGTCGGACGACGCCTCCTGTTCCAGGGCCGCGAGGGTCTCGGGTGCGCCGGCCATGCGGGCGTGGCGCTGACGCTGCAGCAGGTTGCGCTTCGCGGCGGTGAGCAGCCAGGCTTGCGGACGGTCGGGCACGCCGTCCACGGGCCAGTGGACCAGCGCCGCGGCGAGGGCATCGGACAGGGCGTCCTCCGCCGCGGCAAGGTCGCGCCAGCGCCACGCCAGCCACGCCACCAGCCGCCCGTAGGACTCACGGGCGGCACTCTCGGCGGCGCGGTACGCGGCGGACCGCGGGTCGGTCATCCCTGCTTCGGTGGCGGCGGCAGCACGGGGCGGACCTCCACGCTGCCGTTGCTGGCCGCCGGGCTGCGCGCGCCCCACTCCAGCGCCTCGTCCATGGAGTCCACCTCGAGGATGAAGTAGCCGCCCAGGTGCTCCTTTGTGTCGGCATAGGGCCCGTCCTGCACCTGGCGGCGCCCGTCGCGGATGCGCAGGTGGATGCCGGCGTGGGGCGGCTGCAGCCCGTTGCCGGACACCACCTTGCCGCTGGCGTTGAGGGCGCCCACGTAGGCCATCCATCCGCCCCAGTAATCGGGGGCCTGGGCCGGGTCGTCGCGCTTCGCGAACTCGCTCATGGGTTCCTGGAAGATCAGCATCACTTGCATGGCGTTCTCCTGTGGGGTCGGGGGGCGGCGGATTGCCGCCTCCGATCATTCGATGCGCGAACCCGGCCCGGATCGACACCGACCGCATCCCGAACCGGGATGCTAGCGGGCCGATGGCCAGGCGTCGTGCGTCCGCGGTAGGCTTCCGGCGTCTTTCCCCCGGTACCGCCAGCCCCATGAAGATCTTCGTCAGCGCCGACATCGAAGGCATTACCGGCATCACCGACTGGTCGGAGGCGGAGCTCGGCCGCGCCGAGTACGCCGAGTTCCGTGAGCGCATGACCGCCGAGGTGGCCACGGCCTGCGAGGCGGCCGTCGCCGCCGGGGCCACCGACATCCTGGTGAAGGACGCCCACTGGACCGGGCGCAACCTGCTGGCCGAGCGGCTGCCGCGACCCGCGCGCCTCTGGCGCGGCTGGAGCGGGCATCCGTACTCCATGGTGCAGGGCCTGGACGCCTCCTTCGACGCCGTGGTGATGGTGGGCTGGCACTCCGGGGGCCGGTCCGGCGGCAACCCGCTGGCGCACACCATCTCCTCCACCGGGCTGGTGGGCATCCGCGTCAACGGCGAGTGGCTGTCGGAGTTCCGCCTGCACGCCTGGGCTGCGGCGCTGGAGGGCGTGCCGGTGGCCTTCGTGTCCGGGGACGAGGATCTCTGCGAGGAAGTGCGCCGGGTGGACGCGCGCATCGAGACCGTGGCCGTGTCCCGCGGCTTCGGCGCCGCCACCCTGGCGCTGCATCCGGCCGAGGCCCGGGAGCGCATCGCGGCGGGCGTGCGGCGTGCGCTGGAGCGGCCGCTGCGCGCGGCGCCGCTGCCGCTGCCGCCGCGCTTTGCCGTGGAAGTGGTGCGCAAGGATGCGCGCGACGCCTACCGCTGTGCCTTCTATCCCGGGGCCCGGCTGGCCGATCCGGTCACCGTGGGCTTCGAGACCGGCGACTGGTTCGAGGTGCTGCGCCTGCTGCAGTTCGTCACGGCCTGATCCGGGGCTCGCGGGCCAGTGCTAGAGTTCGGCGCCATGGCCGCCCGCCCGAATCCCGTCCCGCTGCGCAGCGCTGCGTGGATCGCCCTGTTCGCGATCCTGCTGGCGGCGCTCGCGCCGCCGGTGTCGAAGCTGGTGCGCACCCTGCAGGGGGATCCGCCGGCGTTCGCGGAACTGTGCTCCACCACGCGGGCCGACGGCGGCGCCTCGACCACGGGCAAGGCGCCCGGTGCGCCGGCGGCGGCGATGGAGCACTGCCCGTTCTGCAGCACTCACGCCGATGGGCCCTGGCTGCCGCCGGCGTCGCCCGGCGTGGCCATCGCCGCGGATGCGGCCCACGCCGTTGCGTTCCTGTTCCTCCACGCGCCGCGTCCCCTGCATGCCTGGGGGCCGGCCCAGCCACGCGGCCCCCCCTCGCTGTCCTGAAGCGCCCGGGGTGAACGGTTCGCTCGCGCGGGCCGCCTCCATCCCCACATGACCGCCACTCGTTCGGGCCGCTCGCCCGGACCGTGGCCATCGCGCCATCGCCCGCGCGCGCCCTTCGCGACGCCGCGGCCCGCGGACCGGTCCGGATCGACCAGCCCGCGCACCAGGACATCGCCATGCCCCGTCTTCCCCTTCGTCCGCTCGCGGCCGCGCTGCCGGCCGCCCTTTCCTGCCTCGCCCACGCCCAGGTGGCGGAGAACACCCGCGCCCCCGACGTGGTGGTGCAGGGCCGCGCCCCCGCCGAGAAGCTGTCCCTCGACGTGCCCGTGGCCACGGGCTCGCGCCTGAACCTCACGCCGCGCGAGACCCCGGCCTCGGTGAGCGTGGTGGACCGCGACACCATCGAACGCCGCGGCGCCATCGACACCCAGGACATCCTGCGCAGCGTCCCGGGCATCACCGCCGCCGCGCCGCCTGGCTCGGCGGGCTCGGTGTTCTATCGCGGCTTCGGGGCCGCGTCGCTCACGCAGCTCTTCAACGGCATCACGGTGCAGTACGACGCCATCGCCGCCCGGCCCGTGGACGCCTGGATCTACGACCGCGTGGAGGTGATCGGCGGTCCCTCGTCCTTCCTGTACGGGGCGGGTGCCGTGGGCGGCGCCATCAACTACGTGACCAAGCTGCCGGTGCGCGAGGCCGACTTCGGCCAGGCGCGCCTCTCGGCAGGCTCCTACGACACCACCCAGCTTGCCCTGGGCCTGAACCGCCGCCTCGGCGAGGGCGAGGGCGTGCGCAACACCGCGCGGCTCGATGTGAACCGCTCCGCCACCAACGGCTTCGTGGACGGCAACGCCCGCGAGGCCTGGCAGGTGGCGGCCTCGCTGCTCACCGACATCACGCCGGCGGTGTCCCACACCCTGGCGCTGGAGTACCAGGACGAGCGCATCGAGCGGCCCTACTGGGGCACGCCGCTGCTCAACCCCACCCGTGGCGACGGCGCCATCCGCCCGGACACCCGCTTCGAGAACTACAACGTGCGCGACGGGGTGTACGAGCAGCGCGTGACCTGGGCGCGCTCGGTGCTGGACGTGCGCCTGGGCGAGGCCACCACGCTGCGGAACACGCTGTATCACTACGATGCCCAGCGCGACTACCGCAACCTCGAGGTGTACCGCTTCAACGCGCTCAACACCCTGGTGAACCGCTCGGCGGCGCTGCTGCAGCGCCACGACCAGGAGCTCACCGGGGACCGCGTGGAGCTCACCCATGCCGGGCACCTGGGCAGCCTGCCCTCGGACTGGGCCACCGGCGTGGACGTGAGCGTGAACAGCCAGACGCGCTACCCGCGCTCGGTGAACGCCACCTTCGACAGCGTCAACCCGGTGGACTTCGACCCGCGCGGCTTCTACGACGTCCCCGGCATGACGCCGGGCCTGCGTCCCGACCGCACCAACCGCGTGCAGACCGTGGCGCTGTTCGTCGAGAACCGCACCCGCCTGCTGCCGGTGCTGTCGCTCGTGACCGGGCTGCGCCACGACCGCATCGACCTGGAAGTGTTCAACCAGCGCGCGGCCAGCGCCACCGATCCCGCCTACTTCCGGCGCGTGTTCGAGCCAACCACGGGACGGGTGGGCCTGGTGTGGGACGTCCGGCCCGGCGCCACCCTGTACGTGCAGGGCAGCACGGCGGCCGATCCGCCGGCGGGCATCCTGACCACGGCCAACTTCTCCCAGCTGCGCGACTTCGACCTCACCACCGGCCGCCAGGTGGAGGCGGGCGGCAAGTTCGACGTGCTCGACGGCCGCGGCGCCTTCACCGCGGCGGTGTACTCCATCACCCGCAGGAACCTGGCGGTGGCCGATCCGAACAACCCCGGCACCACGCTGCCGGTGGGGCAGCAGTCCTCGCGCGGCTTCGAGCTCGCCCTGGCGCTGCGCGTGACGCGCACCGTGCTGGCGGAGACCAACTACGCCTACACCGACGCGGAGTTCGACCAGTTCACCGAGAACGTGGGCGGCACGGCCGTGTCGCGCTCCGGCAACCGGCCGCCCAACATCCCCGTGCACGTGGCCAACCTGTGGCTCGCCTGGGACTTCGCGCGCGACTGGCAGCTCGGCGGCGACGCACGCTACGTGGGCAGCCGCTACGGCAACAACGCCAACACCGTCTCCGACGGCGACTACACCCTGTTCGGCGGCTTCGTCGCGTGGCGGGGCATCCGCGGCACCACCGTGACGGGGCGGGTGCGCAACGTCACCGACGAGGTGTACGCCGCGAACATCACCGGCGCGCCCATGTTCTGGCTGGGCATGCCGCGCACCTTCGAGATCGCCGTGCAGACCACCTTCTGAGGCGCGCCATGAAGCGGCTGCTGTTCCTCGCCCACCGCTGGCTGGGCATCGCGCTGTGCCTGGTGCTCCTGCTGTGGTTCGGCTCGGGCCTGGTGATGATGTACGTGGGTTATCCCAAGCTCACCACCGCCGAGCGGCTGGCGGCGCTGCCGCCGCTCGATCCGCAGCGCTGCTGCGCGTCGCTGGAGGACCTGCTGGCCGCGGCTCGCGCGGGGAACGCGTCGGCGTCGGGCGTCGCCGGGGCGCCTTCCTCGGTGCGGCTCACCACCGTGGCCGGGGCGCCGCGCGCGGTGCTGGGGTTCGGCAAGGCGGCGCCGGTGGCGGTGGAGGCCGCGAAGGGCGCCGTGGCGCCCATCGACCCTGTGGACGAGGCGGCCGCCCTCTCCGCGGCGCGCGCGTACCGGCCCGGTGCCGGGGTCGTCTCCGAGGGCGCCGTCGCCGAGGACGCGTGGACCCACTCGCGCGCCCTCGACCCCCATCGCCCGCTGTGGCGCGTGCGCGCGGACGACGCGGAGGGCACGGTGGTGTGGGTGTCCTCTCGCACGGGGGAACCGGTGCGCGATGCCACCGCCACCGAGCGCGCCTGGAACTGGGTGGGTGCGTGGCTGCACTGGCTGTACGTGTTCCGGGGCGGGGCGGTGGACCGCCACTGGCACGACATCGTGGTCTGGCTGTCGGTGGCCGGCACGGCTCTCGTGGTCACTGGCACCGCGGCGGGCTGGCTGCGGGTGCGATGGCGGCGTCCCTATCGCAACGGCACTGCCAGTCCCTACCCGCCAGGCGTGGCGCGCTGGCACCACTGGCTGGGGCTGGGTGCGGGCGCGCTCGCCTTCACGTGGGTGATGAGCGGGCTGTTCTCCATGAACCCCTGGAGGCTGTTCGACTCGGGCGCGCCGCCGCTGGACGAGGCGGCCTTCCACGGCGGGGCGCTCGAGCCCGGGCGCTTCGCCTTCGGGCCGGCGGAGGCGCTGGCGCGGCTGCGCGCGGCGGGGTTCACGGCGCGCGAGCTGGAACTGCGCGTGTTCGACGGCACCGGCCTGTACGTGGGCTTCGATGGCGGCGGCGGCACGCGCGTGCTGCCGGCCGTGCCGGAAGGCGCCGCTCTGGAGCGGCTGCCGCGCGCCGCGGTGGAAGCGGCCGCCGCGCGATTGCTGCCCGGCTCACGGGTGGCCTCGGCGCAGTGGCTGGAGGGCTTCGACGCCTACTGGTACGGGCGGGCGGAGCACACCATGCTGGGCCACGTGGAGAAGCGCCTGCCGGTGCTGCGCGTGCGCTTCGCCGATGCGCACGACACCTGGGTGCACGTGGACCCGCACACCGGCGCCGTCGCCGGCCGCCTCGATCGCCACCAGCGCGTCAAGCGTTGGGCCTTCGCCTTCCTGCACAGCTGGGACTGGCTACCGCTGCTGGAGAACCGGCCGGCGTGGGACGTGCTGCTCGTCGCGGGCAGCCTCTGCGGACTCGGGCTGGCGGGGACGGGGACCGTGGCGGCATGGCGTCGTGTGGCCCGCAAGGGAAGGGCTCGCGCCTAGATTGCCGGCAGGTAGCCGCCCGCCCGCAACGCGTCGCGCAACGCCACCAGCCCCGCCATCCCGCCCATGCGCAACGCGACGCCACGCGCCGGCACCGAGCTCTCCACGGGGTTGATGCGCACCAGCGGGCAGCCCTGCTCCTCGCCGAAGCGCCGCGCCGAGGGGATGGCAGTGCCGGCGCCCACCTCGACCACCACCGGGCGGCGCACGCCGGCGCGCCAGTCGGCCCAGCGCCGGCCCTGGAGGGCGGTGCGGGCATCGAGCCAGCTCCAGTCGCCGAACATGAGGATGTTCGGGCGCGCCACGCCGCCGCATTTCGGGCATGACGGCAGCGGCGACACCAGCCGGCAGCGGGCCTCGTCCACCACCGGCTCGAAGTCCTCCGCCGGCCAGATGCGCTCGCCGCAGGGTTTCAGGCACTGCAGGTGGTGGATGGAGCCGTGGCACTCCAGCACCGAAGCCGGATCGAAGCCCGCCTTCTGGAACTGGCCATCCACGTTGCTGGTGTAGACGAATGCGCCGCCCGGCAGCCGCGCGCCGATGGCGCGCAGGATGGCGAAGCCCTCGTGGGGCACGGTCTTCCGGTACAGCGCCAGCCGGTGGCCGTAGAAGCCCCAGGCCAGTTCCGGGTCGTCGTGGAAGGTGTCCGGGCTGGCGATGTGCTCGAAGCGGATGCCGGCGCGGCCCAGGGCCGGATAGGCACCCCAGAAGCCCGCGCCACCGCGGAAGTCCGGCAGGCCCGAGTCCACGCCGATGCCGGCGCCGGCCGTGACGACCAGCCCGTCGGCCTCCTCAATGAAGCCGGCGGCACGGGCGACGGGATCGGCAGGCATCCGGACGGTCGAGTGGCAGGGGTGGTGGAGTTGCCAGCGTAGCAGCGCCGGGCCTCCGGGGGGTGGCCTGTTGTAAACTGCCGGCCCGCCGTACTCCCGCCCGCCCTGCGTCCGCAGAATGTCCGAAGACGATTACCCCGATTCCCCCGAAGACGACGACGAGGCCGGCTGCCGCCAGCTGCTCCAGGTGAGCGGCGAGCCGCCCGAGCTGCGCACCTTCCGCCGCGCCCTGGAGGAATCCGAGCGCTGGGGCAGCGAGGTCGACTGGTTCCTGAAGTTCGGCGAATTCGACCCGGTGCCCGATCCGCTGTTCGGCGATTCGGCGCGCACCATGGGGCGCCTGTGCGCCTACCTGCGCGAGCGCTGGGGCGACTACGCCGATTCCAGCCACCCGGTCTACATCGTCACCGAGGAGGAGAACTCGGTCACCTACGAGTTCTACACCAGCCGCACGCCGCTGCTGGGGCTGGCGCGCATGCTCTCCGAGGAATACCAGAAGCTGCGCTTCACCCTGGAGTACGCGTATCCCGACGGCACGGGCTACGACGGTCGCGTCAGCTACGAACGCGGCGAGATGGCCGAGGGCCTCGAGGAGACCTACGAGTACATGTCCCACTCCGACTTCGAGGAGTTCGCCGGCTTCAAGGTGGGCGACAAGCTGTCCGTGGCCTGCCAGTCGCGCGGCGGCACCTCGGCGGTGATCCCCGACCTCAAGGCCGGCAAGTGGGACCTGTCCTTCGCGGTGGAGACGGCACTGAAGTGGGGCCAGGCGGCGGTGAGCTTCTTCGTCTTCCACCACGAGGCGTACACCTGCGAGACCGAGTCGTACAAGGGCATGGATTCCTTCGTGGTGAGCGTGGGCTTCGAGCGCACCGAGCTGGGCGAGCCTGCCCGGCCGGTGGTGGTGTCGCTGCTCGAGGAGGGCGCCCAGGCGCCGGACTTCGCGCGTCTCATCCAGGGCACCGAGCACCAGTCTCGCCGCATCGCGCTGGCCAACGGGGGCTTCCTCATGGAGCTGGCGCGCTGCGACCGGCTCGCCGATCCCTACTGGCACATCGACCAGCTGCGCCTGCGCTGCTATCGCGACGCCTCGCGCAAGGTGGTGGCGATCGTGTTCGATTCCGCCGCCGACGCCGTGAGCAAGGGCAACCAGCCCTCGCCGCCGCGCATGAAGGGCGGCAAGGTGTACATGTTCCCGGAGTCGAAGACGCGGCATTGACCGCCGCCGGATTTCTCCCGCCTAGATCTCGATCTGCGTTCCCAGCTCCACCACCCGGTTGGTGGGGATGCGGAAGAACTCCGTGGCGCTGCCGGAGTTGCGCGACAGCGCGGCGAACAGTTTCTCGCGCCACAGCGGCATGCCCGGCGCCCTGGTGGGCACGATGGTCTGGCGCGACAGGAAGAACGAGGTCTCCATCATCTCGAACTGCAGGCCGAGCGCGTTGGGCAGCATGAGCGCCTTCGGCAGGTCGGGTTCATCCTTGAAGCCGTAGCGCACGGTCATGCGGTAGAAGCCAGCGCCGAGCTCCGCCACCTCCAGGCGGTTGGCGTCGTCCACGTACGGAACGTTCTCGGTGAGCACCGTGAGCAGCACCACGCGCTCGTGCAGCACCTTGTTGTGGTTGAGGTTGTGCAGCATGGCGTGCGGCACGCCCTCGCGGCCTGCCGTGAGGAACACGGCCGTGCCGGGCACGCGCTGCGGCGGGTGGGCGGTGATGGAGGCGAGGAAGGGCTCGATGGGGATCGCGCCCGGGCGCAGCCGGTCGAACAGCAGTTCGCGTCCGCGCCGCCAGGTGGAGATCACGAGGAACACCGCCGCGGCGATCACCAGCGGGAACCAGCCGCCCTGGAACACCTTCACCGAGTTCGCGCCGAAATAGGCCAGGTCGATCACCAGCAGCACGCCGCAGATGGCCAGCGCCGCGGCGCGGCCCCACTTCCACACCCGGCTGATCACGAAGTACAGCAGGATGGTGTCGATGGCCATGGTGCCCGTCACCGCGATGCCGTAGGCCGAGGCCAGCGCGCTGGAGGAGCGGAAGCCCAGCACCAGCGCGATCACGGCCACCAGCAGCGCCCAGTTGATCCACGGCATGTACACCTGGCCCATCTCCTTCTCGGAGGTGTGGTGCACGGCCAGTCGCGGGCAGTAGCCGAGCTGGATGGCCTGGCGGGTGAGGGAGTAGGCGCCCGAGATCACCGCCTGGGAGGCGATCACCGTGGCCATGGTGGCGAGCGCCACCATCGGGTACAGCGCCCAGCCGGGAACCATGCGGAAGAAGGGGTGCGCCACCGCCGAGGGGTCGGACAGCAGCAGGGCCCCCTGGCCGAAGTAGTTCAGCACCAGCGCGGGGAACACCGCCGCGAACCACGCCAGGCGGATGGGCGTGCGCCCGAAGTGGCCCATGTCGGCATAGAGCGCCTCGGCGCCCGTCACCGCCAGCACCACCGCGCCCAGCGCCAGGAAGGCCGCGAGCCGGTTCTCCACGAAGAAGCCGACCGCCCACGCCGGGTTCAGGGCGAGCAGCACGTGCGGGTTGTGGATGATCTGGCCGACGCCGAGCACCGCGAGCACGATGAACCACGCGAGCGTAATGGGCCCGAACAGCGCGCCCACCGTGCCCGTGCCCTTGAACTGCACCACGAACAGCACCACGATCACCACCAGGGTGATGGGCACGATGTAGGGGTCGAACACCGGCGTGGCCACCGACAGCCCTTCCACCGCCGAGAGCACCGAGATGGCCGGCGTGATCATGCTGTCGCCGTAGAACAGCGCCGCACCGAACATGCCCAGGGTCATGAGCCACCAGCGGCCACGCGAGCGGCGTGCCGTGGTGCCCACCACCAGCGACATGAGCGCCATGATGCCGCCCTCGCCGCGGTTGTCGGCACGCATCACCAGCGTGACGTACTTGAGCGTCACGAACACCATGAGCGACCAGAACACGAGCGACAGCACGCCCAGCACGTTGTCGTGGGTGAGTGCCAGACCGTGGGCCGGGCCGAAGGCCTCCTTCATGGTGTACAGCGGGCTGGTGCCGATGTCGCCGAACACCACGCCCACCGCGCCCAGCGCCAGGGCGGCCAGGCTGCTGCGGCGATGCGGACCCGCCGGGCCCGGTGGCGGAGAGCCTTCCGGGTCCGCCGCGGCGGCGGAACTGGGCTGGGGGTCGTTCATGAGGCACGCGCCCGGAGGCGAGGCGCGCATCGTAGCACCGCCGATGCTGCGGTGCAGTACGCGCGGCGACGGGAGTGGTTGCCGCGCCGCGGTGCATTGAGGCAGCCGGGGGGCTCGCATACCATGCCGCGTCACCATTCCCCGAGGTTTCCATGCGCCAGCCCGTCCACAGTCCCGACGCACCCGCCGCCATCGGCATCTATTCCCAGGCCGTGCGCAGCCATGGCGCCATCTACCTCTCCGGCCAGACGCCGCTGGATCCGGCCACCGGCGAGCTGGTGCCCGGCGGCATCGAGGCGCAGATCCACCAGGTGTTCCGCAACCTCCAGGCGGTGGCGGCGGCCGCCGGGCGCAGCCTCGACGATGCGGTGAAGGTCCAGGTCTACCTGACCGACATGCGCGATTTCCCGAAGCTCAACGAGATCATGGCCGGCTATTTCCGCCAGCCCTGGCCTGCGCGCACCACGGTGCAGGTGGCAGGCCTGCCGCGCGCTGCCTCCGTCGAGGTGGACGCCATCCTTGCCGACGGCTGACAAGCCGGCGCGCGCCGCGCCGGCGGGCGATTTCGAGGGCATCGCCCCGAGCGTCGCCGAGCGCCTCGCGAAACTCGGCCTGCGCAGGCTGTGCGAGCTTCCCCTGCACCTGCCGCTGCGCTACGAGGACGAGACCCGGCTGTATCCCATCGCCGAGGCGCCCGCCGGCGTGCTCACCCAGGTGGAGGGCACGGTGGTGGACGCGGACGTGAAGTACCGACCGCGCCGCCAGCTGGTGGCACGGGTGCGCGACGCCGGCGGCGAGCTCGTGGTGCGGCTGCTCAACTTCTATCCCAGCCAGCAGAAGCAGCTGTTGCCCGGCGCCAGGGTGCGCCTGGTGGGCGAGATCCGGCCCGGCTTCTTCGGGGCGGAGATGGTCCATCCGCGCATCCGCGTGGTGCGTGGCGACGAGGCGCTGCCGGACCGGCTCACGCCGGTCTATCCCACCACCGCCGGGTTGTCGCAGCCGGCGCTGCGCCAGGCAGTGGCGCGGGCACTCGCGCAGTGCGATCTCTCGGACACGCTGCCCGCCGGCCTGGTGAAGCGGTTGGCGCTGCCGTCCTACGCGGAGTCGCTGAAGCTGCTGCACGATCCGCCGCCCGACGTCGCCCTCGAGGCGCTGGAGTCGCGCATCCACCCGGCCTGGCAGCGGGTGAAGTTCGACGAACTGCTCGCCCAGCAGCTCTCCATGCGCATCCACCGCCGCTCGCGCGACGCGGCGCGCGCCGAGCCGCTGGGCGCTGGCGGGGCGCTCGCCGCCCGGCTCGAGGCGGAACTGCCGTTCCGCCTGACCGGCGCCCAGCAGCGCGTGCTCGGCGAGATCCGCGCGGACGTCTCCCGCGCGCATCCCATGCAGCGACTGCTGCAGGGCGACGTGGGCAGCGGCAAGACCGTGGTGGCCGCGCTCGCGGCCGCGTGCGCCGTGCAGGATGGTTTCTTTTTTAATGATACGGCGACCACCGAGATCCTGGCCGAGCAGCATCACCACAAGTTCCGCGGCTGGTTCGAGCCGCTGGGGGTGGAGGTGGCCTGGCTCGCCGGCAGCCTCGGGGCGAAGGCGCGCCGCTCGGCGCTCGCCGCGGTGGAGGAGGGGCGCGCCGCCGTGGCCGTGGGCACCCACGCGCTGTTCCAGGAAGCGGTCACCTTCCCCCGGCTGGCGCTCGCCATCGTGGACGAGCAGCACCGCTTCGGCGTGCACCAGCGGCTCGCGCTGCGGCTCAAGGGCGCCGGTGGCGATGCGCTGCCCCACCAGCTCATGATGAGTGCCACGCCGATCCCGCGCACGCTGGCCATGAGCTTCTATGCCGACCTGGACGTTTCGGTGATCGACGAACTGCCGCCCGGGCGCACGCCGGTGGTGACCAAGGTGGTGTCGGAGGAGCGGCGCGAGGCCGTGCTCGACCGCGTGCGCCAGGCCTGCGCCGCGGGCAGCCAGGCCTACTGGGTGTGCCCGCTCATCGAGGAGAGCGAGCAGCTGCAGCTCAAGACCGCGCTCGACACCCACGCCGTGCTGCAGGCAGCGTTTCCGGACCTCGTGGTGGGCCTGGTGCACGGGCGGCTGCCCGCGGTGGAGAAGGCCCGGGTGATGGCCGACTTCAAGGCCGGCGGCATCCAGCTTCTGGTGGCCACCACCGTGATCGAGGTGGGTGTGGACGTGCCCAACGCCTCGCTGATGGTGATCGAGCACGCCGAGCGCATGGGCCTGTCGCAGCTGCACCAGCTGCGCGGGCGCGTGGGGCGCGGCTCCACCGAGTCGGCCTGCGTGCTGCTCTACCAGAAGCCGCTCGGCCCGCTGGCGCGCGAGCGGCTGAGGATCATCTACGAGAACACCGATGGTTTCGAGATCGCCCGGGAGGACCTGCGCCTGCGCGGCCCGGGCGAGCTGCTGGGCGCGCGCCAGAGCGGCGTGCCCATGCTGCGCTTCGCCGACCTGGTGGCCGACGCGGCGCTGCTGGAGTCCGCCCGCGACGCGGCCGCCTGGATGCTGCAGCACCACGAGGCGGCGGCCCGCGCCCACGTGGAGCGCTGGCTCGGCGGGCGGGGCGAACTGCTGCGCGTGTGAAGGCCGGTCCCCCCTTCGACGTATCATCGACCCCACCTTGACGCTCCCCCGCGCATGAGCGCAGCCGCCCTCTCGCCGCTCGCCGTCGTCCTCGGCGTGGCGGCCTACTGGATCGCCCTGGGCCTGGTCGGCCTGTGGCTCGGGCGTGAACGCGATGCCGTGCACGTGCTCTATCCGGCGGGCGCCGTGGGCGCGCTGCTGCTGGCATGGTGCGGCTGGATGTCCATGGGCGCGGCGCCCCAGGTGCTGGTGCTGCCGCTGGGCCTGCCCGACCTGCCTTTCCACCTGCGCGCCGATGCGCTGTCGGGCTTCTTCCTGCTGCTGCTGGGCGCCGCCTCGGCCGGCGTGCTCGTCTATTCCGCCGGCTACTTCCGCGGCGCGGCCAATCCGCAGCCGGGGCTGACCTGCCTCCAGGTGCACCTGTTCCTCGCCGCCATGGCCACGGTCCTGGTGGCCGACGACGCCTACCTGTTCATGGTGGCCTGGGAGACCATGGCGCTGGCCTCCTACTTCCTGGTGGTCACCGACCATCGCGTGGCGGAGATCCGCGGCGCGGGCTTCCTGTACCTGCTCATGGCGCACGTGGGTGCGGTGGCGATCCTGCTCACCTTCGGCGTGCTGCAGGCGGGCGCCGGGCAGTACACCTTCGAGGCCATGCGCGGCGCCGGCCGCAGCGAGGCCTGGGCGGGGCTGGCCTTCGTGCTGGCGCTGCTGGGCTTCGGCGCCAAGGCGGGTTTCCTGCCGGTGCATGCCTGGCTGCCCGAGGCCCATCCCGCCGCGCCCTCGCCGGTGTCGGCGCTCATGAGCGGCGTGATGCTGAAGACGGCGGTGTACGGGCTGCTGAGGGTGGGCTTCGACCTAGCCGGCGAGCCGGCCGCCTGGTGGGGCGTCGCGGCGCTGGCGCTGGGGCTGGCCACTGCGCTGTTCGGCGTGATGTTCGCGGCGGTGCAGACGGACATGAAGCGCCTGCTCGCCTACTCGTCCATCGAGAACCTGGGCATCGTGCTGGCGGCGCTGGGCCTGGCGCTGGTGTTCCGCCACCACGGCATGGTGGCGCTGGCGGCGCTGTCCCTGGCCGCCGCCCTCTACCACTGCCTGAACCACGCCATGTTCAAGAGCCTGCTGTTCTGCGCCACCGGCTCGGTCATGCATGCCACGTCGCAGCGCAGCCTCGGCCATCTCGGCGGCCTGGCGCGGCGCATGCCCTGGGTGGCGGCCACGGCCCTGGTGGGGGCCCTGGCCATCGCCGGCCTGCCGCCGCTCAACGGCTTCGCTTCCGAGTGGCTGCTGCTGCAGGCCTTCCTGCTCTCGCCGCAGCTGCCCGATTCCTACCTGCGCATGTTCGTGCCCATCGCCACCGCGGCGCTGGTGCTCGCGGCAGCGTTCGCGGCCTACGTCATGGTGAAGTTCTACGGCGTGGTGTTCCTGGGCCGCCCGCGCGAGCCGAGCCTGCGCGAGGCCCGCGACGCCGGCCCGTGGGAGCGCGCCGCGCTGGCGTACTTCGCCGCCGCCTGCGTGCTGCTGGGCGTGCTGCCGGTGCTGGTGCTGCGCGGCCTCGAGCCGGTGTCGGTGCTGCTGCTCGGCCAGGGCATCGGCGCGCCGCTGGCGCGCGGCTGGGTGTTCCTCACGCCGGACTCCGCCGACCGGGCGAGCTATTCGCCGCTGCTGTTCCTGGTGGTGGTGGCCGGCGTGATCGCCGCCACGTGGCTGCTGGTGCGCCAGCTCTGGCACGGGCGCACCCGCCGAGCCGATCCCTGGGACTGCGGCTTCCCGGCCCAGACCGCGCGCATGCAGGACACGGCCGAGGGCTTCGGCCAGCCCATCAAGCAGATCTTCGAACCCTTCTTCCGCATCGAGCGCCACGTACCCGACCCCTTCGACGAGGCGCCGCGCTACGCCGCGCGCACCGAGGACCGGCTCTGGCACTGGCTCTACCTGCCGGTGGCGCGGCTCGCCGCCCGCATCTCGGCGCTGGTCGCGCCGCTGCAGCACGGCCGCATCCACCTGTACCTGGTGTACAGCTTCGCCACGCTGCTGTTCCTGCTGCTGGTGATCCGTGCCTGAACCCGGTCTCGTGCCACCGTTCGCGCTGTCGCAGCTGATCGAGACGCTGCTGCTGGTGCTGGCCGCGCCGCTGCTCGCGGGCTGGGTGGCTCAGTGCCGCGCGTGGCTCGGCAACCGCACCGGCCCGGGGCTGCTGCAGCCCTGGCGGGTGCTGCTCAAGCTGCTGGCACGCGAGTCGGTGGTGGCGCACGAGGCCTCCTTCCTGTTCCGCTTCGCGCCCTACTGCGTGTTCGGCTGCATGGTCCTCGCGGCGGGCATCGTGCCCATGGTGGCCACCGACCTGCCGTTCGCGCCGGCCGCCGACGTGATCGCGCTGGTGGGGCTGCTGGCCACGGCCCGGGTGTTCATGGCGCTGGCCGCCATGGACACGGGCACCGCCTTCGGTTCGCTGGGCGCGCGTCGCGAGATGCTGGTGGCGGGGCTGGCCGAGCCGGCGCTGCTGATGGTGTTCTTCATGCCCTCGCTGATCGCGGGCTCCACATCGCTCACCACCATCGTCGAGACCCTCGCGTACCAGCCCTTCGCCCTGCATCCGAGCCTCGCCTTCGCCGCGGTGGCCTTCGTGATGGTGCTGCTGGCCGAGAACGCCCGCATCCCGGTGGACAATCCGGCCACGCACCTGGAGCTCACCATGATCCACGAGGCCATGCTGCTCGAGTACTCGGGCCGCCACCTCGCCCTCATGGAATGGGCCCACGCGCTCAAGTTCATGGTCTACGCCGGCGTCGGCATCGCGCTGTTCGCCCCCTGGGGCGTGGCGCCGGCGGGGCGCTGGGACCTCCTTCCCCTGGCGCTGGCGGCGCTCACGGCAAAGCTGTTCATCGGCGGCTTCGCGCTCGCGCTGCTCGAGACCGTGTCGGCGAAGATGCGCATCTTCCGCGCTCCCGAGTTCCTCGGCATGGCCTTCCTGCTGGCGGTGCTGGGCATGCTCACCTTCTTCCTGCAGGCGGCACCCCGGTGAGCCTGTCCGCCCAGCTCATCGACCTGCTGGCGGCGCTGATGCTGCTGATGGCCTTCGCCATGCTCGCCCAGCGGCGCCTGATGGCGCTGATCGGGCTGTTCGCCCTGCAGGGTGCGCTGCTGGCGGCCAACACCGCCGTGGTGGCCTGGAGCACGGGCCAGGCCCACCTGTGGTGGTCGGCGGGCCTCACGGCGCTGCTCAAGGCGGCGCTGCTGCCGCTGGTGCTGCGCCGGCTGGCGGTGCGCCTGGAAGTGGACCGCGACGTGGAGCCGCTCATCAACGTGCCCACCACCCTGCTGGTGGGCATCGTGCTGGTGGTGATCGCCTTCAACCTGGCCCTGCCCATCGCCGAGCTCTCCGGCACCATCACCCGCGGCACGCTGGGCATCGCCATGGCGGCGGTGCTGCTGTCGCTGCTCATGATGATCACCCGCCGGCGCGCCATCCCGCAGGTGATCGGCTTCCTCGCGCTGGAGAACGGGCTGTTCTTCGCCGCCACCGGCGCCACCTACGGCATGCCCATGGTGGTGGAGCTGGGCATCGCGCTCGACGTGCTGGTGGGCGTGTTCGTGTTCGGCATCTTCTTCTTCCGCATCCGCGAGACCTTCGACAGCCTCGACGTGCGCAACCTCGAGAAGCTGAGGGACCGCGGATGACGGCGCTGCTGATGGTGCTCGCCCTGCCGCTCGCCGGCGCCGCCTGGCTCGCCTGGCGCGGCGACCGGCACGAGGCCGCCGACCTGAACGCGGTGTTCGCGGGCTTCGGCTTCCTGTCCGCCGCCGCCATGGCCATGCAGGTGGTGGAGGCCGGTCCCCAGGTGCTGCTGCGCGAGCAGTTCCACGTGGACGCCTTCAACGTGTTCCTGGTGGCGCTCACCACCTTCGTGGGCTTCACCACGGCGCTGTTCAGCCGCCCCTACATGCGCACCGAGGTGGACCGGGGACGCATCGGCCCGGGCGGCATGCGCCTCTACCACGCCATGTACCAGCTGTTCCTGTTCACCATGCTGCTCGCGCTCACCACCAACAACCTGGGCATCCTCTGGGTGGCCATGGAGGGCGCCACGCTCGCCACGGTGCTGCTGGTGTCGCTGTACCGCACGCCGGCCAGCCTGGAGGCGGCCTGGAAGTACTTCCTGCTCTGCGGCGTGGGCATCGCCCAGGCGCTGTTCGGCACCATCCTGATCTACCTCGCCGCCGAGCGCGTGCTCGGCGCCGGCGGCACGGCGCTGCTGTGGACGCACCTGGACGCCGTGAAGGACCAGCTCGAGCCCACCGTGCTCGCCATCGCCTTCGTCTTCCTGCTGGTGGGCTATGGCACCAAGGTGGGCCTCGTGCCGCTGCACAACTGGCTGCCGGACGCCCACGCCGAGGGCCCCACGCCCATCTCCGCGGTGCTCTCCGGGCTGCTGCTGAACGTGGCGCTGTACGCCGTGGTGCGTTCCAAGGTGCTGGTGGACGGCGCGCTGGGCACGGCCCTGGCCGGCCGGCTGATGATGGGCTTCGGGCTGCTCACCGTGCTGGTGGCGGCATTCTTCCTGTCGCGCCAGAAGGACGTGAAGCGGCTGTTCGCCTGGTCCTCCATCGAGCACATGGGCCTGATCACCTTCGCCTTCGGCATGGGCGGAGCGGTGGCGGGCTTCGCCGCGCTGCTGCACATGACCGTGCACTCGCTCACCAAGTCGGCCATCTTCTTCGCCGTGGGGCACGCCGCGCAGAAGACCGGCACCCAGGCCATGGAGGGCATCCGCGGCCTGGTGTCGCGCAGTCCGGCGGTGGGCTGGGGGCTGATGCTGGGCACGATCGCGATCCTCGGCATGCCGCCCTTCGGCGTGTTCACCGCCGAGTTCATGATCCTCACCACCGCCATGCGCGATCATCCCTGGGCCACCCCGTTGCTGCTGCTGGCGCTGGGCGTGGCCTTCGCCGCCGTGTTCGGGCGCGTGCAGGCCATGGTGTTCGGCGAGCCCACCGGAGCGCCCCTGCAGCATCGCCCGGCGGCCGCGCCGGTGTTCGTCCACCTCGCCATCGTGCTGCTGCTGGGCCTGTGGATA
Source organism: uncultured Rhodocyclaceae bacterium (assembly GCA_964641005.1). GTDB lineage: Bacteria > Pseudomonadota > Gammaproteobacteria > Burkholderiales. The sequence goes on along the minus strand of CAZXJW010000001.1, from coordinate 5,861 downwards.
CCGCCCTGGATCGCCGCGTGGTATCGCCAGGCCGCGGCGATGATCGGATGAGCGCCGCCGCCCTGCCCGTGGCCACGCGGCCGCTGCCCGGTGCCATGCCGGTGCGCCTGGCCGAGGTGAACGCCGCCGGCTGGCGCGCCGCCGCGGGCGCGGTGCACGCGCGTGGCGGCCGGCTGGTGTCGCTGTGGGCGGCCGACCGGCGCGACCTCGGCGAGGGCCACGAGGCGTTCGCCGCGCTGGCCGACGAGGCCGGCCTGCTGCTGCTGCGCCTCGCGCTGCCCGACCGCGCGGCGCCCGCGGTGCCCGACCTGTCCGACCTGTTCCTGCCGGCGGTGCGGCTGCAGCGCGCCGCGGCCGAGCTGAACGGAGTGGTGTTCGAAGGGGCGCGCGACCATCGTCCGTGGCTGCGCCATGGCGCCTGGCCCGCGGACGCCCATCCGCTGCGGCGCGACTTCGTGGGCCGCCAGGCCTTCGAGCCGGCGCCCGACGACTATCCCTTCGTGGCCGTGGCCGGCGAGGGCGTGCACGAGATCCCCGTGGGCCCGGTGCACGCCGGGACCATCGAGCCGGGCCACTTCCGCTTCTCGGTGCTGGGCGAGCGCGTCCTGCGGCTCGAGGAGCGCCTGGGCTACAAGCACAAGGGCATCGAGAAGCGTTTCGAGTCGCTGCCCGCGGCCGAGGCCCACCGGCTCGCGGGGCGGGTGAGCGGCGACTCCACGGTGACCCACGCCTGGGCGTACTGCATGGCGCTCGAGTCGGCCTGGGGGGTCGAGATCCCTCCGCGCGCGGCCTGGCTGCGCGCGCTGCTGCTCGAGCGCGAGCGCGTGGCCAATCACCTGGGCGACCTGGGCATGCTGGGCAACGACGCCGGCCTCGCCTTCGGCCTGGCGCAGTTCGGCAGGCTCAAGGAGGAGTGGCTGCGCGACAATGCGCGCCTGTGCGGCCACCGCTACCTGATGGACACGGTGGTGCCCGGCGGGGTGGCCATGGACGTGCCCATGGAGGACCTGGCGGACCAGCACGAGGCGATGGCGCTGCTCGAGGCGGAGGTTGCCGAGCTGCGCGCCATCTACGACGAGCACGCCGGCCTCCAGGACCGCTTCGCGGGCTGCGGTCGCGTGTCCCGGGAGCTGGCGCTGCGCCTGGGACTCACCGGCATGGCGGCGCGCGCCAGCGGCCTTCGCCGCGACCTGCGCGCCGAGCTGCCGTGCAGCCCCTGGGATGCGCTCGGCGTGCGCGACCGGACGCAGCCGGGCGGCGACGTGGCCGCGCGCGTGGCGCTGCGCTTCGACGAGATCACCGAATCGCTGCGGCTGCTGCGCGCCATTCTCGAGGGCCTGCCCGAGGACGAATGCCGCGTGGCCCTGCCGGCGCCGCGCGCGGCCCTGGGCATCGGCTGGGTGGAGGGCTGGCGCGGCGAGGCGATGGTGGCGCTGGAGACCGGCCCCGACGGACGGGTGCGCCGCTGCCATCCCCACGATCCCTCCTGGCAGAACTGGCCGGCCCTGGAGCATGCCGTGATCGGCAACATCGTCCCGGACTTCCCGCTCATCAACAAGTCGTTCAACCTGAGCTACGCTGGCGCGGACCTCTGAAGCCACGGCCATGTACCGCATCCTTCGCCAGATCGCCCGCACGGGCATCGTCACCGAACCGCCACCCGAGGCCGACGAGGCGCTGCGAGAGGTGCGCCAGCGCTTGAAGGACGAGGTCCTGCGCAGCTTCCGCGGCGCGCTGGTGATCCGCCACGTGGATGCCGGTTCGTGCAACGGCTGCGAGCTGGAGATCCATGCCGCCAACAGTCCGGTGCACAACCTCGAACAGCTCGGCATCCGCATGGCGGCCAGCCCGCGCCACGCCGACCTGCTGCTGGTGACAGGGCCGGTGTCGCGCAACATGCAGACCGCGCTCAGGCGCACCTGGGAGGCGGTGCCCGACCCGAAGCTGGTGGTGGCGCTGGGCGACTGCGGCTGCACGGGCGGGATCTTCGGCGAGGGCTACGCGAGCTGCGGCAGGGTGGCCAACGTGATCCCCGTGGACGTGGCCGTGCCGGGCTGTCCGCCCACGCCGGTGGCGATCCTCAAGGGGATCCTCACGGCCATCGCGACCCGCTGAGGCGAGCGCCGTGCAGCACGCCGCGCCCGCATCCCGCCTTCGAACGCGGCTCGTGCTCTACGCGCGGCTGGTGCGGCTGGACCGGCCCATCGGCATCCTGCTGCTGCTCTGGCCCACCCTCTGGGCCCTGTGGCTGGCCGGCGGCGGCCGGCCCGATGCCATGGTGGTGGCCATCTTCGTGGCCGGCACGGTGCTGATGCGCTCGGCCGGCTGCGCCATCAACGACTACGCCGACCGCGACTTCGATCCGCACGTGGAGCGCACCCGCTCGCGCCCGCTCGCGGCGCGCCAGGTGAGCCCGCGCGAGGCGCTGGCGGTGGCGGCGGTGCTGGCGCTGGCGGCCTTCGTGCTGATCCTGCCGCTGGACCCGCTGGTGGTGAAGCTCTCCTTCGCGGGCGCGTTCCTGGCCGCCAGCTATCCCTTCACCAAGCGCTTCTTCGCCATACCCCAGGCCTACCTGGGCATCGCCTTCGGCTTCGGGATTCCCATGGCCTACGCGGCGCTGCAGGGCCGGGTTCCGCCGGAGGCCTGGCTGATGCTCGCCGCGAACGTGCTGTGGACCATCGCCTACGACACCGAGTACGCCATGGTGGACCGTGACGACGACCTCAGGCTGGGCCTGCGCACCAGCGCCATCCTGTTCGGGCGCCTGGACGTGGCGGCGGTGATGCTTTGCCACGCCGGCTTCCTGGCGCTGATGGCGGCGGTGGGCCACGTCCATTCGGCGGGCTGGCCCTACCATGCCGGACTCGCGGCGGCGGGGCTGCTGTGCGCGCGCCAGTACGGCATGATCCGCCACCGGACCCGGGAAGGCTGCTTCCGCGCCTTCCTGGACAACAACAAGGTGGGCGGTGCCGTGTTCCTCGGCGTGCTGGCCGACGCGCTGCTGTAGCGCCCGGCCGGCGCGGCAGGCCGCCCCGGAAAGGACTCTCGCGTGGATCTCGAACTCGACGACAAGGCGGTGGTGATCACCGGCGGCAGCAAGGGCATCGGTTTCGCCTGCGCCGCGGCCTTCCTGGCGGAAGGCGCACGCGTGGCGCTGGTGTCGCGCAGCGCCGAACACCTCAAGATCGCCGCCGCGCGACTGCACTCGGCCGGCGACGCGCCGCCCTTCACCATCGTGGCCGACCTCTCGAAGCCCGAGGACGCGGCCCGCATGGCGGACCAGGCGGCCGCCGAGATGGGCAAGCTCCACGTGCTGGTGAACTCCGCCGGCGCCGCCCGCCGCACCCCGCCCGACCAGCTCACCGCCGCCGCCTGGCACGCCGCCATGGATGCAAAGTACTTCACCTACGTCCATGCCATGGACGCGCTGCTGCCGGCGCTGGCCGC
>CAZXJW010000001.1:1086-2404 GCA_964641005.1 uncultured Rhodocyclaceae bacterium | reverse complement strand
GACGGCGGTGTGGTGGTGAACGTGATCGGCATGGGCGGGCGCATGGCCACGCCCATCCACCTGCCCGGCGGCGCGGCCAACGCGGCGCTCATGCTCGCCAGCGTCGGCCTGGCGGGCGTGTACGGCCCGAAGGGCGTGCGCATCAACGCCATCAACCCGGGCGCGGTGATGGGCGAGCGCCTGGAGGCGGCGCTGGCGCTGGAGATGCAGCGCAGCGGCCTGTCCCGCGAAGAGGTGCTCGCCGCGGGACAGGCGAAGGTGCCGCTCGGGCGCTACGCCAGCGGCGAGGACATCGCCCAGGTGGCGCTGTTCCTCGCCTCGGCGCGCGCGGCCTACCTCACGGGCGCCATCATTCCCATGGACGGCGGCCTCTGCCAGGTGGTGTGACCCCATGCGCTACCGCGACCTGCGCGACTTCCTCGCGCAACTGGAATCCCTGGGCGAGCTGAAGCGCATCCGCGTGCCGGTGTCGCCGCGCCTGGAGATGACCGAGATCTGCGACCGGGTGCTGCGCGCCGGCGGCCCGGCGCTGCTGTTCGAGAAGCCCGAGGGCTTCTCCATGCCCGTGCTCGGCAACCTGTTCGGCACGCCGAAGCGCGTGGCCATGGGCATGGGCGAGGACTCCGTGGAGGCGCTGCGCGAGGTGGGCAAGCTGCTCGCCTACCTCAAGGAGCCCGAGCCGCCGAAGGGGCTCAAGGATGCCTGGGACAAGCTGCCCATCCTCCGGCAGGTGCTCAACATGGCGCCGAAGGTGCTCTCCGCCGCGCCCTGCCAGGAAGTGGTGTGGGAGGGTGCAGACGTGGACCTCTCGCGCCTGCCGGTGCAGACCTGCTGGCCGGGCGACGCCGGGCCGCTGATCACCTGGGGTCTCACCGTCACCCGCGGACCGCGCCGCGCGCGCCAGAACCTGGGCATCTACCGCCAGCAGGTGATCGGCCGCGACCGGCTCATCATGCGCTGGCTCGCCCACCGCGGCGGGGCGCTGGACTTCCGCGACCACGGGATCGAGAAGCCGGGCGAGCCCTTCCCCGTGGCAGTGGCGCTGGGCGCCGATCCCGCCACCATCCTGGGGGCCGTGACGCCGGTGCCCGATTCACTGTCCGAGTACCAGTTCGCCGGGTTGCTGCGCGGCGCCAAGACCGAGGTGGTGAAATGCCTCGGCAGCGACCTCCAGGTGCCCGCCAGCGCCGAGATCGTCCTCGAGGGCGTGATCGAGCCCGGCGATACCGCGCTGGAAGGGCCCTTCGGCGACCACACCGGCTACTACAACGAGCAGGACCGCTTCCCGGTGTTCACGGTCGATCGCATCACCATGCGC
>CAZXJW010000001.1:0-1003 GCA_964641005.1 uncultured Rhodocyclaceae bacterium | reverse complement strand
ATCCGATCTACCACTCCACCTACACCGGCAAGCCGCCCGACGAGCCGGCCATCCTGGGCGTGGCGCTCAACGAGGTGTTCGTGCCGCTGCTGGTGAAGCAGTTCCCCGAGATCGTCGACTTCTACCTGCCACCCGAGGGCTGTTCCTACCGCCTGGCGGTGGTGTCCATGCGCAAGCAGTACCCCGGTCACGCCAAGCGGGTGATGTTCGGCGTCTGGTCCTTCCTGCGCCAGTTCATGTACACCAAGTTCATCGTGGTGGTGGACGACGACGTGGACGTGCGCGACTGGAAGGAGGTGATCTGGGCGCTCACCACGCGGGTTGACCCCTCGCGCGACACCTTGCTGGTGGACAACACGCCGATCGACTACCTCGACTTCGCCAGCCCGGTCTCGGGCCTGGGCTCGAAGATGGGCATCGACGCCACCAACAAGTGGCCCGGCGAGACCGGCCGCGAATGGGGCCGTCCCATCGCCATGGACGAGGCGGTCAGGCGGAAGGTGGATGTGCTGTGGGGCGAGCTGGGGCTGTGAGCTCGCGCTCCTCGAGGCGCTCGAGGAAGGCGCCGATCTCCTGCCACGTGCCGCCGATGTCCCGGTACAGGATGCCGTGTCGCGACGAGGGCACCATCACCAGCCGCTTGTCCGTGCTGCCCAGGGCCTTGTAGAGCGCCAGTCCGCTGCCCGGATCCACGATCGGATCGGCGTCGCCCTGCATCACCAGTGCCGGGCAGCGTACCTCGGCGAGACGCTTCTTCAGGCTGTCCACCAGCCGCCCGAGCTCGAACAGCGCGCGGATGGGCATGTGCACGTAGTTCACGTGCGGGTTCTCCGACGGGTTGGGGCGGAACGCCATCAGGCCACGCTCCCGGACCACGCCCACGATGCGGTTGGTGCGGTGGACGAGCGGCACGAACACCATGTTGCGGTTGCGGAAGCGCATGGGCGTGGACAGCGCCGCGAGCCCCGCGAGGCCGGGGGGCCGTTCGGCGGCCAGCTGCAGG